>CAYSOQ010000266.1:0-2743 GCA_964432685.1 uncultured bacterium | reverse complement strand
TTACTCCCCGAAGGGATGATCAATTCGTGCGTCCCACCCCCTGCGAGGAAAAGGAGTAAGATCAACACGAAAGATACGAGGGTTACTGCAAGTTTTTTGAATCCCATCATTGCCTCCTTCGGTTTCCCCGTGCACTGCTTCCAATCTGGAACCTACCCTTCCCCCTTTAACAATTCAGGTTTCAAAAGTCTTATCCGGTTCCCCTTGACCTCCAGGACTCCTTTGTCGACGAGTCGCTTGAGCATTCGGGAGAATGTCTCGGGGGTGACATTGATCTTTGAAGCGATGACCGATTTTTCCACCTCCAGGAGCAGTTCAATCCCTCCTTCACGCTTGTACCCCTTTTCTGCAATTCTTCCATCGAGATAGCGGAGAAAACGGGATTCTACATCCTTCGTGGAGAGGTCTTCAATGACATCCACAAGCCTTTTGAGCCAGATAGACATGGAGTGGAGGATCTTCGGGGTAATATCAGGCTTTTCTCTCAATAGCTGGAAAAAATGCTTCTTAGGGATGTGGATGATCGTGGAGTCGGATAGTGTCCTTGCGCTGGCAGGGTAACTCTGCCTGCTGAACACGGCTGCCTCCGCGAAGCTCTGGAAGGGGTCGACAATATGAAGAATCTGCTCTTTCCCCTCTTCCGACATCTTGAAGACAGCAACCTTTCCCCTGGAGAGGACGAAAAACCCCTCGGCCTTATCCCCCTCACTGAAGAGGAGAGTCTTTTTTCTGGGGTTTGATAGTTTGCAAAAGAAGGCGATTTCACTCAGTTCTTCAGGTGATAAGGATTCGAAGAGAAATGTCTTCTTGAGGGCAGAAGAGATATCCATATTACAATGTCTATCATAAATTCTCCCTTCCCTTCCATAAGATATGTGAACCGGGGCTTACGAAAGATTCTTCGCCACATAGGTTTCCTCTTCAAATATTCCCCCTTTATGGTATATTCATCTGGAAAGGAGGGGAAGATGGGGCATTTTTCAGTGAGTGTCGTGGGGAAAGACAGGCCCGGTATTGTCGCGGAGGTGAGCAGGATACTCTTCGAACTCGGCTGTAATATCGAGGATTCGTCCTGTACCATCCTGGCGGGCCAGTTTGCCATGATTCTCATCGTGTGGCACGAACTGATCCATATGAGTGAAGAATTCGATATCGCCTTCGGGGGTGTGAAGGAACAAGGCCTCACCGTCGCGGTCACTCCTGTGGTGGATATAGACGTGAATCATGAGAAGGGGTTCAAGGGGAAACCCTTCATCCTCTCTGTTTACGGGGCAGACAGGCCTGGAATTGTGTACACTGTGTCGAAACATCTTGCTGAAAGGCGGGTGAACATTACGGATCTCAACACTCAGCTCGTAGGATCGAAGGAGCGCCCCATCTACGTAATGCCCCTCGAAATCGATGTCCCTAAAAGTTTGGATATGGAAGAGTTCCAGGGGGTCCTGGAAGAAATAAGGAAAGAACTTAGCGTCAATATCACCCTGAAGCCAATTGAGATGATGGAATTGTAGAAATTATGGCAATAAGGGAGATTCTCAGGTACCCGGACCCCATCCTGAAAGAAATCTCAGAACCAGTCGAGTGGGTAACAGAACCTATCATCGAGATCATCAATGATCTCGTAGAGACTCTGTATGCATCTCCAGGGGGAGCCGGGATTGCGGCACCCCAGATAGGAGAGTTGAAGCGTATTATCGCGGTCGATGTGTCGAAGAACAGGAGAGCGGACCACCATCATGGCCTGATTGTGATGATCAACCCCAACATTCTCTCCCGGAGGGGTAAACAGGTCTGCAGGGAGGGCTGCATGAGTGTACCCGATTACACGGGAAATGTGACTCGTTCAACCTGGGTATTAGTTGAGGGCTTAGATAGGCACGGGAATACAGAGGTCATTGAAGCCGATGGCTTTGAGGCTGTAGCGATCCAACATGAGATGGACCACCTGGATGGGGTTCTGTTCCTCGACCGTATCACCTCCATCAAAGGAAACCTATTCCGAAGGAAAGTTTTCAAGCCCTGATTATGCCCCCATGGCATAAAGATTCCCTTGAAACCCCTATAATTGGATGGTACATTTATCCGGTCATGGAAGAAGTTGATCGCATAAATATGAGGGTATTCATAAAGGGTGTCTGGTTCGTCCTCCTTTTGTCCCTCTTCTTTTATACTCCCTCTCTCGTCTATGCAGGTGGTGTGGGGAAAGTTGTAGTCCTGCCCTTCAAGTCCATATCTAAAGAAGACATATCCTTCATCAGCGAGTCTGTCCCCAGGCTCCTATCCTCCAGGCTTTCGGAGAATTCAGGGCTGGAAGTCGTGCTGGGGGAGGAGAAAAACCCTCTTTCTGCCATGAAGAAGAATGGTGCGGATTATGCGGTTACGGGGACGGTGACGAAACTGGGGAATTCCTATTCTCTCGATCTGATTTTAATCAACCCAAAGGGAGAGAAGACGGGGGGGTTCTACATAAGTGCGGATGATATCAACAGGATCATAGGCGGGTTGGACGAACTTTCACTGAAGGTGGCGAAATCCCTGGCAGGAAGTGTGGGAGAGCCCTCAAAGGTATCGATTCCATCCCCGGCAGAGGGAAGCGCGGCTCCTCATCCTCCCGGCCCGGGACTTATGGCGGAGAGTCCGAAGGAAAGCACTCCTACTTTAGAAACTGGGGGGAACAGGGAATCCCCCGTGAGAGAGGTCAAAGAGATCAAATTTGTGGGAGAACTGGGGAAACTCCCCGAAG
>CAYSOQ010000265.1:0-2746 GCA_964432685.1 uncultured bacterium | reverse complement strand
ATCCATGAGATCCCTGAAGGTGGCATAGGATTGGTAGAATTCGAGCATGGTAAATTCCGGGTTATGTTGAGTAGATATCCCCTCGTTCCTGAAATTCCGATTAATCTCGAAGACTTTCTCCATGCCTCCAACGAGGAGTCTCTTCAGATATAGTTCGGGTGCGATCCTCAGAAATAGGTCCATATCGAGGGCGTTGTGGTGAGTAGTAAAGGGCCTGGCAGCGGCACCACCAGGAACTGGGTGCATCATTGGAGTCTCCACCTCCATGAATCCCCTGTCGAGGAGGAATTTCCGGATATTCGAGATGATGGCAAATCTTTTTTCAAATGTATCTCTAACCTTTTCGTTGACGATGAGATCAAGGTATCTCTGCCGATACCGGGTCTCAACATCCGTCAAGCCGTGCCATTTTTCCGGAAGGGGCCTGAGCGATTTCGTTACTATTCTTATCAAACTAGCAAGGAGAGTAAGTTCCCCCGTCTTCGTCCTGAATAGGCTCCCCTCGCTCCAGATGAGATCTCCTATGTCATAATAGTCCCTGAAAATATCGAAGGCTTCTCCGAGTATATCCTTACGAAGAAAGAGTTGGATTCTTCCACCCCTGTCTTCCAGGACAACAAATGAGGCTTTCCCGAACTTCCGGATCGCCACAATCCTGCCTGTAACGGATATTTCCTGAGTTTCCATTTCCAGCTCTAAACTGGATTTTTTTCCCCAATGGGCATTAACCTCACCGATTGAGTGAGTCCTTGAGATATCATTTGGATAGGGATTGATCCCGAGCTCGCGCAACGAGTCGAGTTTCTTGATTCTCACACGCATGATCTCATTGTAATCCTCCACCTTCTCCTGCCCTCCCTTCTAATTCTGAGCCGATAAGAGATATGCTCTTATGAACTTATCAATATCCCCATCTATAACTGCATCCACGTTCCCCTCCTGGAGGTCGGTTCTGTGGTCCTTCACCATCCTGTAAGGTTGAAGTACATAAGAGCGGATCTGCGAGCCCCAGGCTATCTCCTTTTTATCCTTATGAAGCTTGGCTGCTTCCTCCTCACGTGTCCTCAATTCCAGTTCGTAAAGCTTCGATTTGAGAATTTTCAAGGCTGTTGCCCTATTCTTATGCTGGGAGCGTTCGTTCTGGCATTGCACAACGATCCCGGATGGGAGATGGGTAAAGCGTACGGCAGAGTCTGTCTTATTCACGTGCTGTCCTCCCGCACCGCTTGCCCTGTATGTGTCAATACGAAGATCATCATCCTTTATCTCAACCTCGATTTCCTCGTCAATCTCAGGGGAAACAAAAACAGATGCAAAGGAAGTATGCCTCCTACGGTTGGCATCGAAGGGGGATATGCGCACGAGGCGGTGCACTCCGCTTTCCGCTTTGAGGTAACCATAAGCTTTCTCACCCTTCATCAACAGAGTCGCATTTTTTATGCCCGCCTCGTCACCGTCCTGGTAATCAAGGACTTCCGAGGAAAATCCTTTTTTTTCGCACCACCTTGTATACATCCTGAAAAGGATGGAAGCCCAATCCTGGGACTCTGTGCCCCCGGCACCCGGATGGATCGTAAGGATTGCATTTTTATCATCATTTTCTCCAGAGAGCATCTTCATCATTTCGAGTTCTTCAATCTTCCCTTCCACTCTTCTGAAATAATCCTCTCCTTCGGTTAGTAATCCCTCATCCTCCTCCTCTTCCACAGTAAGCTCCACGAGGGCCTCGAGATCCTGGAGATCTTTTTCCAGAGTGCCCCACGTGAAAAAGAATTTTTCAAGTATCTTCTTTTCCCTGAGGATTTTCTGCATGGCCTGCTGATCTTTCCATGCCTCACCTGAGGAAGAGGTTTTTTCTAACTCCTTTAGGCGGGAACGCTTCTCGTCGACTTCAAAGATACCCTCTCAACCGTTCTACCCTTTCCTTTACACCAGACAGTTGATCTTCATATAAACTCGCCATCTTTTTTCCTCCAAATAATTGTGATTACTACGAATATAGCCCCTACTCCGAGAATACACAAATGAATTAGCTTAGCATTAATAGTATAAAAAGTCATTCCTGTCAGCAAGGGTACTTTCGCGGCGAATGCACCCCTTTTAAACAGGCCGATCTGCATAAGTATTGCCCCATGCGGGCCTATCACTCCACTTATTCCGCTGTTCGAAGAGCGGACCATAAACCTGCCCGTTTCTATAGCTCGAAACGCAGCCATGTAAAGCTGTTGGTAGGGTGCTTCCGTATCGCCGAACCACGCATCATTTGTGATGTTGACAAGGAGGTTTCCCCCCATTGAAACTCCCTTAAGTGAGTGGAGGGGGAAGATCGCCTCATAACAAATAGCCGGTACTGCTTTCACAGGACCTACCAATAATAGCTCCACATGCTTCCCGGAAGAAAAATCCTCAGATCCCTCAGTTATCTTGTCTACGAAGAAAAATATCCCTCTCAGAGGAACATACTCGCCGAATGGGACCAGCTTCACCTTGTCGTACCGGGATAGGATCCTTCCCCCACGTGAGAACAGGATTGTACTGTTGAAATATCTCTCTCCTGGATTGACTTCAAGCCAGGGCGTACCCGTGATGAGGGGCCTTTTGAGGGAAAGGAGATAGTTGTCAAGGTTCAAAGTCATCTCTTCATCCCATCCGTAAAAAAACGGAAGTGCTGTTTCTGGCCAAATTACCAATTCTGTCCCCTCTTCAATATTTTCATCTGTTACGCTTCGATTGATTTCCATGGTTT
>CAYSOQ010000264.1:0-2785 GCA_964432685.1 uncultured bacterium | reverse complement strand
CTGAGCAAGACGCTGTAACCGCTCCGGCAGTGAATTTAAAGAATTAAATTACGAACAAATGTATTAAGGAATTAATAAATTGCCCTTAACGGCCTCTAAGTTTTGCCAGCACTTGATATGGCATACTGATGCACTTCTTGTGGGGAGCTCATTTGAAAATGGGGGAGAAAAACAGATGGGGGAGTATCGATTAGGATCTTGAAATTGCCTCCCAGGCAAGGATCAACAAAGGCGTGGCCGATGTGCTCTACAAGGAGTACGACTGGAGACTAAACAGGTTAGGGGAAAATGTTTGTTATTCAAAAGATATGGGGAGGGTAATCCCCCGGGCTATTTTTTCTTTAGTACCGTGAAAAGGGCCATAGGATTTTTCGAAAGTGAGGACCTGAAGAAAGACTCCTCCCAGTGGAGGATCTTGAATCGCTGCGAGAAGATCTCCCTTATCTCATCGATACTGAAACTGTAGGGCCCGTCGTCCCTGGGTTCAATATTTGAGAAAGTTCTCAAGAGCAGGATCCCCCCGGTTAAGATGAGGGAGGATACCCCATCAAGATAAAGAGGCCTTTCCTCGGGTGGAAATACGTGAAAACATCCCCTGTCGTGAATCAGGTCGAACCTCGTGGTAATTGCGCTATTCAGTATGTCGTCAACGAGAAATGTAATGTGGCCCCCTATTTCGCCTGCGTTCTTCTTAGCCATTGAAATAGCCGAAGATGAAACATCGGTGGCAGTTACTTCATACCCGAGTTTTGCAAATTCCTTCGCCATGGTACCCGGGCCGGTTCCAATATCGAGAATCTTACCAGTGGGAGGACAGAAACGTGAAATGGCATCGAAGACTCCCGGGTCAGCCCCCTCACAGTACCAGTGGAGTTTTTTAATGGGTGTATGAGAATAGAGGTCTTCCCAATCCATATGAGCCTCTTAGAAGGTTTTTTCCCAACCTACCACATCTGTGGCAGCTGCGTAAGTGGTTGGGGAGGAGTCAAGAGAGCTGTATCCTTTATTTCCCTCCCCTGATCCCCACAGAGCTTCGGAAAAAAGTAAAGAGCCAGAAGAGTAGGGTAGCCGGGATGACGACGAAGAGGGTGATTCTCGAAAAAAGCGGAAGGATTTCTGAGCCTGTTGAAGAGAGGACGAGGTATATGGTATATGCGCAGTAATAAAGGAGAAACAGGATACCCTCCCTTCGGTCGATGGTGAAATCTGAATAGAATACGGGTAGGCAAAAAAGGGCGACCATAAACATGATGGGAATGTCGAAATGAAATGCTTTAGATGTTACCTGGACCCCGCCTGGAGAGGAAAGTGCCGTCAGACCCAGTGCGGCGAGTATGTTAAAGATATTGCTTCCCACTGCATTCCCCACGGCAATATCCCTCTCTCCCCGGATTGATGCAACAATAGATGTGGCGGCTTCCGGAAGGGAAGTTCCTGCTGCGATGATGGTTAGCCCTATGACGAGTTCGCTGACTTTCAGGTGCCTGGCAATATCAGTGGCCCCTCTAATCATCAGGTGCGACCCGGCTATGAGGAAACCCAGCCCTAATAGTACCAGGATAAAGTAGGGGAAGAGAGTCCCTTGAGATGGTCTCCTCTGTTCTTCAGGTGCTGCACTTCCTGCCTCGTATCCACCCCGTCTGCTTTTCCTGCTTCGTACCACGGAGTAGACAGTGTATAGAACGATCCCCCATATGAGAATCCATCCCTCTAAAGTCGTTATCCGGCCGTCCACGGAAAAGATGTACATGATGAGGGATGAGAAGATCATGACAGGGAGGTCAAAACGGATCAGTTGCCTTGAAACCGCGAGGGGAATTATGGTAGCGGATAGCCCGAGAATTAACAGGATATTGAGGATATTGCTTCCCACAACGTTTCCTACTGCAATGTCTCCTTTCCCTGCCAGCGCGGAATGGATGCAAACAGTCATTTCCGGGGAACTCGTTGCGAAGGCTACAACCGTCAGGCCGATCACCAGAGGAGATATCCCGAGGAGTGCAGCAGAGCGGGAAGCCCCGCGCACGAGGGATTCTGCCCCTGCGACGAGTAGAATGAGTCCTGCGAAGAAATATAGGACGGAGAGGAACACCATGCTCTGTCACCCCGGAAAATTATCTTCCTTACATTAATACAACAGGGACAGATTTCACAGTCCTTTGACAGAGGAGGAGAGGTGTGGAGAATCCTTTCTCCCTAAGAAGGGTTATCGGGGGCTTTAATGGGAAATACCGCTCCCGAAACTTCCGAAGGGGTCGGTGTCGGTTTCTATCTGTTCGAGAATATTTTCAGGATTTCCCTTCATCTTTCTGAAACGGGAAATCTTGGCGATATCCTCACAAACCTTTTCAAATATCATGGCGAGGTGGCCCTCCTGTAATTCTCCCCTTGCTGCTAACTTGACTGCATGGGAATAGGTGCCGAAAATAAGCCTTCCTATCGTCTCTGCTTTCCCCGTGACGATTTTCTTGAAGAATTCTCCGTGCTGGGCGAGAAAAATCATCCCTTCGCTGATAATAGTCGAACTTTCCCCCTCTGCAAGGTTGGGGTCTTTGTTGTAGGTCACCCGGGTACTTCCATCTTCGAACTCTTCAACCAGAAATTTCCTCGTAACCTTTTTTTCCTTCATCGTTATTTCCTCCTATTAAAAGGAGTTAATTTCTGCTCTTCCTATCGGATAAGCGGAAAAAACACTTGAAGGCGGGGAAGGAGGAAAAAATAATGTTTTATGTATATTTACACTTGTACTATATAGTATGCCGCCTCGGCTGCGGCAGAGACTTTC
>CAYSOQ010000263.1:0-2788 GCA_964432685.1 uncultured bacterium | reverse complement strand
ATGGGGATTGTAGCGGAAGTGGCAGACAGGTTTGCAATAATGTACCTCGGAAAGATTGTCGAGAAAGGTGAGGTGGAACACCTGTTCTCAGACCCTCTTCATCCCTACACCAGGGGCCTTCTGGGATCCATCCCATCGATGGGAACTGATACGAGGCGGCTTACACCGATCCCCGGGATGGTTCCCGACCTGAGTTCGGTGCCTGAAGGGTGTCCCTTCCACCCGCGCTGCCCCGAGAGAATGGATGTGTGTACCACCGGGTTTCCCCCTACCTTAGACTATGGGCATGGCCACTCCTGCGCCTGTTACTGGGTGGAGAAGGTACGGCATAGGTGAATGTGTCAGTGAACAGTAATAATGAGATACTCAAAATCGAGGACCTTCGTAAAACTTTTCGTCTGGGCTCCTCTTTCTTCCAAAGAGGAGGTGAGGTTCATGCTGTAGCAGGGGTTTCCTTTCACATCGGGAGGGGGGAATCCTTCGGGCTGGTGGGAGAGTCTGGATGTGGGAAGACTACTCTCGGTAGGACCGTAATCCGTCTCTTGAAGCCAGATGGGGGAAAGATTGTGTTTGATGGAGTGGATATCACCGTTATGAGCGAGAGGGAGATCCGCCCGATGAGGAAGAGGATGCAGGTGATATTCCAGGACCCCTATTCCTCATTAAACCCCAGGATGAGGGTTGAATCCATCGTAGGGGAGGGAATGCTGGTTCACGGGCTCACAGACAAGAGGGGCCTGCGAGAAGCAGTTGCCCAGGTTCTCTCCCGGGTGGGACTTTCCAGTGATTCCATGTACAGGTATCCACATGAATTCAGCGGGGGGCAGCGACAGAGGGTCTGCATCGCAAGGGCCATATCCCTCTGCCCCGAGTTGATTGTCGCGGATGAACCACTTTCTGCGATGGATGTTTCTATTCAAGCTCAAATACTGAACCTCCTCATGGACATCCGGGATGATCTCGACGTGTCCTACCTCTTTATCTCTCATGACTTGCGCGTGGTGAATCTAATCTGTTCACGAGTGGCCGTCATGTACCTCGGAAAAATAGTGGAAGTTGGAGATAAGGAGAGGATTTTTCGGGATCCCAGGCATCCTTACACGAAGGCCCTCATCGAAGCAATTCCCCAGGCCCTTAGCGGTAAGAAGGGGAAAAAGATTCTTCTTCCCGGTGACCTTCCCTCTCCCTTTGCTCCCCCACCGGGATGTTCCTTCCACACGAGGTGTCCCATTGCCGAAACGCTATGCGAGAGAGATGAACCGGCCCTCAGGGAAGTGGAAGGTAGGATGGTATCTTGCCATTTTGCCTGACAGGTGAGCTTTCAGGGGTACAACTGAATTGATATCCAGTGAAGAGGTGGGGCCCTCACAGCCGGTACGAGATTTCAAGGGCAAACTGGTAATACCTCTTTCCTCTCCCCCTCTCCTGAAACTCGAAAGACGGAGATATCCCGACCTGGGACTGGAAAAAGTGAGTACCCCCTATCCCTAAGATCTTCGCATGGATATTGCCTATCATGTCAATTGTCTCAGAACTGTTCCCCCCGTTCCCGTAGGACATGTATAGATAGATGCGGTCGAGATCGGAGATGAACCAGGTACCCTTCAACATGATAGATGGGTCAGTGCTGTCGTCACGGATTTCGAATTCTGTCCTGGAAAGGGTAAGTCCCGAGAAGATCGACAGGTACCCGTAAGGGAAGTATTCCCCCCCTATGGAAAGCCTGTAATCGTTCGCACTGGAAAAATGTGAAACCTGGAGGCTCCCGCTGATTACCCAGGATAGGGTCGCAGGAGAAGAGAATTTGAGCCGGCCTGAATACTCTGGGTACACGTCTGCACCGGGCGCTACCACTGCATCAATCGATAGCTGTAGCTTCTCACCCAATTTCCATGTCCCCTGCCCCTTGAATCTTCCCTCTTTTTCACCCAGGCGGTCGAGAAAATCGATTCTCCCGAAAAGGGTATATGACTGACCAGGCTGGTAACGGATACCCCCATACAGGTTATTCCCATCATCGTCATTAGTGATATTCAAGTACCCGTAGCCTCCGAAAATTTCGACAGGTGAAAAGGAAGAGGCCCTTCTCCTCACCTCAAGGGCTTCCGGGTTATCCGGATCCTTCGCAAGAACCATGTTTGCGTAAAGGAGCGCTCCTTCCCTGTTCCCATCGAGGAGGTTGTATTTTGCGAGGTGGGCTAAGACCTCCAGATCTCCGGGGTGGGTTTCCCTGAGCTCTTCCATCATCTCGATCGCCTTCCCATATTGAAGACCCAGTGCATAGGATGCTGCAATTCCGATGAGGGCCTCATAGTCATCGGGATACAGGCGTAGAAGGTCCCTGAACGCCTTCCTGGATTCCTCGTACCTTCCCATCCAGGAGAGAACCTTTCCCCTTCCAATTAGAGCCCTGTAGCTAGAAGGGTCATCATCCAGAATCGATCGGTAAATATCGAGGGCCCCTTCGAAATCCTTGGATTGGGCCCTCTTCTCCGCTTCAATAAAATCTCTCTGACCTGAAATGGAAGAGGGGGCGAGGAGGAAAAGATCCAGGAGTATGAGGAAAATGAAACTGAGAATCTTGAGATATGTCCGGGCAGGCACCCTTTCTCTTGAGGTCATAACACCTTTGTGAACGAAATCCGCTTTTTCCCCATAAGCTGTTCAACAGATGGATTCACATGTAGGATACCAGTTTCACATGCTACTGGAAAGGGATTCGCAATTAGTGGCGGGGACAAAAAAAAGCCGGCCAGAGCCGGCTTTTAAGGAGGAGGGATTTGACACA
>CAYSOQ010000262.1:0-2796 GCA_964432685.1 uncultured bacterium | reverse complement strand
CCCTGACAAGGTTCAGCTAAAAGACTTGTGTGAGAGGTTTTCTCAGAGGTATGTGGTGGATTACTACAAGACCACTCCAAAGACTCTTTTAAAGTGGAAGAAGTGGTACGGGCTTACCCTGAAACACAAAGAGCGAAAGGTGGAAATGCCGCCCAAGTGTGAGGTGAAAGCGGCTTATGGCAGGGGGAATATTTTGGATTCTGCAAAATCCTTCGGTGTGGGGTACAAAACATTCCTTTCCTGGATGAAGCACTATAAGATTAGAATACGGGAAAAAGGGGAGAAAATTGATACAAAGTAAGCATATCGAGGCCCTTCAGTCGCTATTAGAGGGTAATTATCGCCTTGAAGAGCTACTGAACGGACGCTGGAGGGCCTGGAAGCCCGGAAAACCCGATCCCTACGTTGTTGACCCTCTGGCTCCGATAGGTCCCTGTACGTGCCCCGCTGGAGCCCACAACAGGGATTGTAAGCACGCTTTAGGGATAAAAGCTTACCTCATTTTGAAAAACAGGCTTATCGTCAATTGGGAGGAAGTATGACTTTCGGGGATTATTGTAAGGTCAGAAGGATGAAATTGAAGATGGGGTTGCGGGAGTTCTGCCGGAGACACAACCTCAATCCTGGAAATATGTCAAAGATCGAAAGGGACTTAGCCCTCCCCTCAGAGAAAATGACCGAATCCCTGATAATCGCGTTAAGGGTAAGGAATGGCCAGTGGTTCCGGGAGTTCGCTCGAATATCCAAAATAGTCAAGACAGTGCCGGATGAGCGCGACATCCTTAAAAAGCTCCCCCTGTTGTGGTCACAGGCAATTCAGACAGAGGATGTGGTAGCAATTATTGAGGCTATTAAAGAGTCTATGAGACCGGAAAGCGAGAGGGTGGATTGAACAACCTTATACTTGAACCAGTTAAACTCGTAGAAGGAACAGAGGATGTGCGCGGGCTACTACTGTCCCTGCACACTTTAGGAGAGAGGGCATTCTGGGCAAAGGCTATGGCTCTTGCCCGATTGGATCAGCAGTCGATATGGACGCTGAATCACGAGAACTTTTTCAACTGGTACGCCGACTACATAGAGGGGAACGGGTTCACCCGCCCGGAAACATCCCAGGCAATGTCGTTCTACCTTCAGGTAAGGTGTGGGTATTTTTTAGAGCGATGTGGGAATTTAGGAGTGCCGTTGGATTCTTTGATCTCTGTGGGCAGGTCGAAATGTGACATTATCCACAGTAAGATCAAACAGAAGATGGATGAAGGGGAAATTGACAAAGAAGAAATGATGGAGCTTTTGGACAGGGCGGCGGACATGCCCAGAGATCACGTGCATAAACTGCTTGGTGTTGACAAGAAGAGAAAAAACCTGAATCCTGCCGATGAACCACCAGCACCATCCCCGATAGATGAGACAAGAATACCATCCACCATCACTGTTACCTGCCCAAAGTGTGGGGAGACATATGAAAAAGAACAGTAGGATTATACTTTTTGCTATAGGATGAAATATGATAAAAATTGAGCTGGAAGAAATAACCGACATCAACCTCTATGTGTTAGAAGAGACCATTCAGCAGATGGAAAACTTCATAGAATGGAATAACACAATCGACACAACCCATATGCGAAACTCCCTCAATCTCTTACTAATGATCAAGCACAAGTTCCAAGAAGCGGGAGCGGCTATTTGATCAAGCGCACCTACCATCAACAATTCGACACCCCTGGACACACAAGCTGTCCTTTCTGCTCTGTGGATCAGGTGTCCAGAGAGATGTACGCAAGATGTGGGTACTGTGGTGCAAAAGTCGTGGACATCCGTAAGGTTAATGGGGAATATTTTAGATCGGTGTTTATGGAGAAACTGACAATGAGAGAGTTCTTATGCAAATGAAAGGGATGTTTGAGCCGAAATTCCCCACAGAAGATTACCCTTACAAACACCATTATGAGAATTTCAAAAGCTACATTAAGAAATTAAACACCCTTGCTGAAAAAAGAAAAAAGTCCCTGTCCACCACTCGGGCAATGAACGAAGACCGGGACATATTAGGGGCTGCTGGAGAGTTGGAGTTCTCCAGGGTGTCAGGATACCGAATGCCTATTGTCGATGGAGGAGATGGAGGGGTAGACTTTCGCACGAATATGGGCACGATAGATGTAAAGACTGCTCTGGACCCTAAAATGCTGTTTTTAGAGGTGGGGAAAAAAGAGGTTTCGGAAATCTACGTCCTCGCTGGATTTTCCGAAAGAGAGAGGGTGGCTTATCTTTTAGGATGGGAGTATTACGAAGTGATGCTCGGGTGCCCCAAGAAGACTTACGTAGTAGAGAACCACGTAAAGCCCCGAGAGAAACTTAGACCTATGCACACGCTGATCGATGCTTTGTATCCGTTCAAGATTTACGAATGGTTGCAGCTTAGAAAGATAGAACTGGAGATCACTGTTGACGGGCAGTACCACGCAGAATTTCCTTTGAATGGGACCTTCGAGCGCAGAGGAGAGAAGATCGTCCCAGGACTGTCCACAGGGAAGACCGAAAGAGAGGCTGTGGTAAACTTATTCTTAAAGGTAAACGACACGGTAGCCACGATCTCGAAATCTCAATACAACCTTCCAGACATCAGCGAGGAAAAATGAACCTCACTCTCCCGGAGTTAATAGAAAAAGCGAAAGAACGCCAGGAATACTGGAAAGTCTCCATAAGATTTCTAAGGGGGATCAAGGATAAGCACGTATCCGAATTATCTACAGAGGAATTGAACTGGCTTGTCAGGATAAGGAAAACTGTATGACC
>CAYSOQ010000261.1:0-2802 GCA_964432685.1 uncultured bacterium | reverse complement strand
TTCATGGGAAGTGGTTCTTCGGTGAGGAATACGGTGAGGGTCCTCGAATCGGTAGTTCTGAAACGGGAAAAATCCTTCCTTGTGCTTTCTTGCAAAGGGAGGGGGTTTCTAAAGAACATGGTGAGGAACATTACGGGAACTCTCGTGGACGTGGCCCTGGGAAAGATGGACAGGGAAGGTTTGGATGCGGTACTTGCTGACAGGGACAGGAGAAAGGCAGGCAGATGTGCTCCCGGTGACGGTCTGTACCTGTGTGGGGTTGAGTATCTCCACGGTACCTACAAAGGGGAGATCCCATTTCTACTTGACTTATAAGTCATCCTGGTTTATAAAATTTTGTTTGTTCCACCTATCATGAATTGAGATGGGAAGAGGGTTGATATGAAAGGAACGTACGTTGCAAAAGAAGGGGAAGTGGTGAGAAAGTGGTTCCTCCTTGATGCGGAGGGAAAACCTCTGGGAAGGCTGGCATCTGAAATTGCAAAGGTTCTCAGGGGAAAGCACAAACCGTTTTTTACCCCCCATGTGGATACTGGGGATTTTGTGATCGTCATCAACGCGGAAAAGGTGAAACTCACGGGAAAGAAGCTGGACGACAAGATTTATTACCGTCACAGCGGGTACCCGGGAGGAATCAAATCTATCAACGCAAGGAGGCTCCTGGAGAAATATCCCGAAAGGGTCCTCATGCAGGCAGTTCGTGGAATGCTTCCCAAAAACAGCCTGGGAAGAAAGCAGCTCAAAAAACTCAAGGTTCACGCGGGGCCCGATCATCCCCACGAGGCCCAGAAACCTGAACGATTAGAATTATAAATGGAATGGTGCTACAATGGCTGAAATGAAATTTTTTTACGGAACAGGAAAGCGGAAAACCTCTATAGCGAGGGTGTACATGAAACCTGGCGAGGGGAGTATCCTTATAAACGGGAGGGAATTCGAAGAGTTCTTCCCCGTGCTACCCCTCCAGCAGGTTGCTCTCTCTCCTCTCGAGGAGACGGGAAACCTCAAGTCCTTCGAGATAAAGGTGAATCTGAGAGGCGGAGGGATATGCGCTCAGGCGGATGCTGTGAAGTACGGGATTGCCAAGGCCCTGCTCGCCTGGCAGCCGGAACTTAGGTCCCAGCTCAAGAAGCAGGGTTTTCTCACTAGAGATGCACGGGTGAAGGAGAGGAAAAAGTATGGAAGGCCCGGGGCAAGGAAGAGGTTCCAGTTCTCCAAGAGGTAAGAAAAGTGTTTACACAATAGTCTGCTCTTTTAAGGGGAAGGTGGAAACCTTCCCCTTTTTCTTTAAGGGGGGAAATTTTAAATGCTGAAAGTGGGAATTTTTGGCGGGACAGGGTACACAGGGATAGAACTTTTGCGGATTCTCTCTAACCATAAAGGTGTTTCCGTGGAAGTTGTTACGAGTGAGCAGTTAAGTGGGAGGAATCTTCACGATGTGCTTCCCTTTACCCAGGGGGTAAGCAAAAACCTGGAGTTGACAGAGAGCGACCGGGGAATAACGAGTGAGATGGACCTTGCCTTTCTTGCCCTTCCCCACACAGTTTCTATGGGGCTTGTACCATCTCTCCTCTCCAGGGGAGTGAAGGTGATCGACTTGAGTGCGGATTTCCGGCTAAAGGAGGGAGAACTCTACGAAGAGGTCTACGGTTCGAGGCACGAGTGCCCTGAACTGCTGGAAAAGGCAGTGTACGGACTTTGCGAGATGTTCAGGGAAGAGCTCAGGGGGGCTGACCTTGTTGCCGTACCCGGATGTTTTCCCACTTCTATGATCATTCCTCTCTATCCACTTCTGAAAGAAGGGGTGGTTGAGACAATGGGAATCATCGCCGACTGCAAGACTGGCGTCTCCGGGGGGGGGAGGGCGCCCAAACAGGAACTTCACTATACTGAGGTGGAAGGGGGAATCCGGGCCTACGGGTTTCCCGTCCACAGGCATTCATATGAGGTAGAGCAGGTCCTCTCCTGGTGCAGAGGAGAAGAAGTGAGTGTCACCTTTATTCCACACCTGGTGCCCATGGTCAGGGGTATTCTCGCTACCATATATGTCAATTTACAGGCGGGAACCGGGGAGGATGACCTGCGCCGAATTTACTCACGGTATTATGGGGAGGAACCTTTCATCCGGCTCTATCGGGCAGGTCAATATCCCTCTACACGGTTCGTGTCAGGGACAAATTTCTGTGATCTGGGCATATCGTACAGGGAGGAGAAGGGGCAGGCGATCATTTTGTCAGCCATCGACAACCTTGTTAAGGGGGCAGCAGGAGCTGCTGTGCAGTGCATGAACATTTCCCTGGGCTTTGAGGAAAGGGAGTCCCTCACAGGGGCCCCCCTTTTCCCATGAAGGAGAAGAGTAGTTGAGAGTAGGAGTTGTCATACCTGCCAGATACAACTCCACCAGGTTTCCCGGGAAGCCCCTTGCGGATATCTGTGGTAAACCGATGATCCAGCACGTATACGAGAGGGCCGGGATGGCAGGTCGGGTTACCCAGGTTCTCGTTGCAACAGATGATGAAAGGGTTTTTCAAACTGTACGTTCCTTCGGTGGTTCCGTGGTGATGACATCCGCGGAGATCTCCTCGGGAACTGACAGGGTCAGGTTTGCAGTCGAGAGGAAAGACTGGGATGTAGTTATTAATGTGCAGGGTGACGAGCCACTCATTATCCCTGAATTAATCGATACGGTCGCATCCGTATTCGAGGGGGGAGAGGACGTTATAGCCACTGTGGCATCTGCATACAGTTCATGGGACGGTTTTCATGATTCCATACTAGTGATGAGTCTACAGTATTGCCTGA
>CAYSOQ010000260.1:0-2819 GCA_964432685.1 uncultured bacterium | reverse complement strand
CGGTCCGCTGGATCTCTATTGATGCGTGGTTAGTGGTGAGGAGACGCGTGGGCGCGCCAAGCCGTGCAGCCGCAAGAGCCGCTTCGCTCCCCGCATGTCCCCCCCCAACCACGATGACGTCATACTCTTTTCCATAGACTATTTCAAACCCCATTTCCCTCTCTCCCAGGACTCATTCGTATCATCTTTGCAGAAACACAATATTAACATATTCAGCTCACAGGTCGCATAATAGCCCGAAAAAAGCTACCTTGGAAACACTATCCCTTTAATAGTAAAGGAATAATTATGAAATGTTCCACGTGGAACATTTCACTTCCCGATGCAGAACTCTGAGAAAATCCGGTTCAGTACCTCCTCGGGGGTGATCTCACCAACAATCTCTGTCAGGAAGCCCATCGCCTCGCTCAGGTCGAGAGAAACGATCTCCATTGGCCTCTTCTCCCGAAGTCCCGCAATGGCAATCTCGATTTGTCCCTTTCCCCTCTCGAGTGCATACTTCTGGCGGAGGCTTCCAATCAACACATCTTGATTTTTCAAATCAAGTCCCTCCGAGATGGAAGAGTAGATAATTTCCTCCAGCGAGGATAGCCCACTCCCCTCTTTTGCAGAAACAAGGACGTGTGCTACGAAGGGTACCTCCCTCGAGATCTTCTGAAAAGGTACTACCGTTCCAAGGTCTGTTTTATTAACCACCAGAACAGAAACCTTGTTTGCCACTTCTTTCATGGCACTCCGGTCATCATCCGTAATAGGCTCGCTCCCATCGATTACGAATAGGATTATGTCCGCCTCTTCTATTATCCTCTTCGAGCGTTTAAGTCCCTCCCGCTCGAGAGAATCCACGGGACTTACCCGAAACCCCGCTGTATCTATCATTCTAAGGGGAATACCCCCTATGCTGAGAGGTTCCGATATGAAATCCCTCGTAGTCCCCGGGACAGGGGACACGATTGCCCTTTCCTCCTGTAGGAAACAGTTGAGGAGGCTCGATTTCCCCACATTCGGTTTCCCCGTAATGGCGATCCTGAGCCCCTGGTCCAGAGCCCGGCCCAACCGGAAGGAGAGAAGGAGTTCATCTATTGTGGCACACCCCTCCTGGAGCTCCATGATCAGCTCCTCTTCAGAGGCGAATGGCTCGTCTTCTTCTGGAAAATCGATTGACGCTTCGAGATTGGTGAGAACTGCCATGAGGGTCTCTCTAAGGGTGTCAACCATCCTCCCAAGTGCCCCCGATCGCCTTTTCCCCGCTGCCTTTGCTGCCAGGAGAGTTCTCGCGGAGATCAATTCCTGGACAGCCTCCGCCTGTGAGAGGTCCATCTTTCCATTCAGGAAGGCACGCCTTGTAAATTCTCCCGGTTCTGCATAGCGTGCTCCCGCAACTACGGCACATTCACAGAGACGCGATACCACATGGGGATTTCCGTGTGCAGAAATTTCTACCACATCTTCCCCCGTATAGCTCGAGGGTGCGGGAAAATAAAGTGCGAGAACAGAATCCAGCTCATTCCCGTCTTCCGGGTCTGTCAATGTTACCAGGGATGCCACACGAGGTGGGAGAGGCGTTTCCCCCTCTCGTGAAAGGATGCTGAAGATAGGAAGCGCTCCTTTTCCCGACAGGCGAACAATTGCTAGAGCGCCCCTCCCCGGGGGAGTTGCGGGGGCAACGATTGTATCCTCTCCGTAAAGATACCGATCTATCCCAATGGAATTCTCCAGAAGGTTCCCTTAAACGGGGGGAACTCTACGCTTTAACAGCTTCTTTGTCCTTCCCTTTCATGATGAAGGACTGCTGTCCAATGGTTATGATGTTGTTTACAAGCCAGTAAAGGACTAGCCCGCTGGGAAAACTCCAGAACATGAAGGTGAAGATTAGAGGGAGAAGGTTCATGAGTTTCTGTTGTGTGGGATCAACCCCCGAGGAGGGGCTCATTTTTTGCTGTACATACATGGAGACCCCCATGAGTAGCGGAAGCAGCCGGATGGGAAGGGCGTACCCGGCCAGGTGTATATCCCACAGGTATTCTGCCGCTGACAGGTCGTTGATCCACCACATAAAGGGTGCATGTCTCAACTCGATCGCAATAAGAAGAGCCTTGTAGAGAGCGAAGAAGACGGGTATCTGAAGAACCATGGGCATACACCCAGACAGGGGGTTTATCTTATACGTCTTGTAAAGACTCATCACCTCCTGGTTCAGCCGTTGCTTGTCGCCCTTGTACTTATCCTGGACCTTTTTAAGAATTGGCTGGATCTCCTGCATTTTCTTCATGGAAACAAAGCTTTTTCTCGTGAGGGGATAAAAAAGGATCTTAATGATAATCGTAAGAAGTATTATATCTATCCCATAATTTCCGGTTACCCCATTTGAATACTTGAGGAGAAGCACCAGCGGTTTTGCGATCCACCCGAAGAACCCGTAATCGAGTACCGATTCAAACCCGGACCCTACATTTTTCAATGTAGTGCTGTCTTTAGGACCCAAATACGCAATAATGGAAAATAGGTAGGAATCCCCCACGTTCAACCGTTTCTTGTCCTCCAGGAAGAGAGCTTTAATCCCCTTCTCCCCAAGTGGTAGGCTCTTCGCAACTTTCGCGCTGTGAGGGGTAATACACCCGAGGGTGAAATACTTGCTGTCCAGGGCAACCCAGTTTGCATTTGCTTTGGGACCCTTTCCCTTCGCGATTTTCTTTAGAGTGAATCTTTTTACATCTGAGCCAATATTAGCTACCAGCCCCTTGAAAGAATATTTATCGCCCTTGAGTACCTCCGTGTAGATCTGGGAAAGTTCTACTCCCGGGGTAATTTCTGCAAAT
>CAYSOQ010000259.1:0-2820 GCA_964432685.1 uncultured bacterium | reverse complement strand
ATATTCAGCACTGTAGCAACTTTTGCAAATACCAGGCAATTGCATACAATAATAATCTTGACGAAAAAAATTATATCTCTATAATGATCAGCGGGGGGAAACAAATTCTGTCTGATGGTTCACTCTTCTGTATCGCATTTAACCCAATTCTTCGCAGTTATCAATTTAAGATTTATCTGACTTTGCCGATACGGTTTCAGTCTGAGTAAATTATGGTTTGAGGAAATATCTATTTCTATGAAAGAGGGGGGCATATGAAAAAGGGATTTACGGCTCTTTTCCTGATCATCCTTTTATCGCCCTTGGCCTTTCCCCACCCAGGTTACTGCCTGTCCCACGAAGGGGTTACTTCCACCCAGTTCTTCTGGTATAACGACTTTTTCGACGAAACCCACTTCGACGGGAACCAGCTGCTGAAACTCCAGCTGAACGAGATCAACCGCAATCCCAAGTTGCGGATAGATCTCTACGGAAAAGTATGGACAGACTTTTCTGAAGGGGAAGGTTCGCACGGGCGCCTTTACGATGCATTTCTCGAGGTCAAGGATATCTTCAAGCACACGGATATCCGCCTCGGACGCCAGTTCGTCTACATGACGGCGGGATCGTCCACCATCGACGGTTTGAGGGTCGACTATCGGCTTCCGGGGATTTTCGGAATAAGCCTGGCAGGAGGAAGGGATGTGCTTTTCAGCGAAACAGGGGAGTTTACCCGTGAGGGAGATTACGCGTGGGGTCTCAATGCGTACCTCCTGAAATATTCCGGTACCTCCCTCAGTCTCAGCTATTACCAGAAATATGACGAGCATGATCTCGCCAGGGAAATCGTTGGGGTCAATTTTTCCCAGAATATTCGCGACAACCTGAACTTCTATCTCGAATCCTCCTTCGACATAACGTCGGAACTCTTCAACCTGGTTCAGACGGGATTCCATTTCGACCCCGTTGAAAACCTCTTTCTCACTGCAGAGTACTACTTAACTAATCCCAATTTCGATTCCACTTCCATCTACAGCGTATTCGCCGCGAATAACTTCCAGAGGATCCTTGCACGGGGCCAGTACCGGATCTCCCCGAAGGCCTCCCTGGAATTCGAATTGGCACATCAGGAGTATGGTGACGGAGGGGACGGCAACGAGGCGGTAATCAGTTGCAACTGCACCCCCTTCGAGGGAACTTCTTTCCTTGGGAAACTCATTTTCAGAGATGGGGATGGCGGTGATGTTGTCGGGTTCGAAGTCAGCGGGTCCCACTCATTTACCGACGCTCTCTCAGCCGCAGCTGGAATCCAGTACGATTCATATGAACGAGACTACATGACCACAAGTGAAGATGCCCAGCGATACTGGATCGGGGGGAGTTACGTGGTCAGCGAACAGGTGAAGGTATCGCTCAGGATTGAAGACAGTGAGAACAAGAACTTCAATCATGATCTTAGAAGCCGTGTATCCTTCAATCTGGCATTTTAATTAAGGGGGGGTGACAAAGTGAACAGGGTTAAATTGATATTGACCGTTCATCTCATTATATTCGCACTCGCGTTTTCCGGAGCCGTCTTTGCCCAGCAGGAGGACCACTCCGAGTATAAGAGTTTGCCCTTCAGTGAATGCAATGAATGCCACCTTTCCTCTGGTGTCGCCCCGAGTCATCAGGCTGGCTGGCTCAAGGATCACAAGATAAGGGCATCCAAGGGAGAAAGTTTCTGCAACACGTGCCACCAGCAGTCCTTCTGCCAGGATTGCCACACCGGTGGAGGGATCGACAGGGACCTCCATACGAGCGACTTCAGGTCAAGTTACGTCCCAAAGACCCACAGGAACGACTGGAGGGAACTCCATCCTATCGATGCCGCCCGCGACCCGAACAGTTGCGAGAGGTGCCACGCCGTTAAATTTTGCAGCGACTGTCACGCCAAGGTTCCAAAATCGGAAGTTCAGGCCCTTTCCCATCGGGAGGGATGGTCTACTATCGAGGTCTCACCGGGGGTTCCACACAGGAACATGTCTACATCCCAGTGCGCCACTTGCCACCCAGGAGGAGCCCTCCCGGTAAGAACTTGGACCAATGAACATAAGAGGGAAGCAAGGCGAAACTTAAAAAGCTGCCAGGCATGCCATCCCGAAGGGGTTGTATGCCTGACCTGCCACAGCGCAAGAACGGGGCTCAAGATAAATCCCCACCCGGGGCAGTGGAATGACATCAAGGACAATATAGACGGAGTAACTAATGGAGAAACATGCAGAAAATGTCATTGACAAATATGAGGAATGAAAAAGGAGGGAAGATAATGTCGGCCAAGAGAATTTTGAAGCACATTTTATTTCTGGCGTTTATATCCATCCTTTCACTGGGACTTCTGTCCTGTACGGTTTCAGAGAAAAAAAGCGGTGGAGAGAAATCGACTCTGAGTACTCCCGAGGAGACCATAAGGGCAGCCACCTACGTGGGGTCCACTAAATGCCTCTCCTGCCACGGAGACAAGGAGAACTGGGGAAAGACACTCCACAAAGCGGTTCTCAGGGCTCCAGGAGCCTTCTCATCCGCTCAGTCTAAAGCTCAGACTCTTTACTCCTCCACCATCAACGCGGGACTCACTGCCTTAACAGGCGGCCAGACCATCTATTTTGACCTGAGCGGCACCACCTGGACAGCGAACACATCGAGCGGTGCCAACACAAAATTCTGGACTAAGATATTTTCTCCCACGGACGGTTCAAACCCCGTGTCGGGACAATACACCTTCCAGATCACCGACGGCACGAACACGAACAACTACAATGTGGTCTTCACCTACGGAGGTGAGAAGAACTACAAACAGCG
>CAYSOQ010000258.1:0-2830 GCA_964432685.1 uncultured bacterium | reverse complement strand
CGTTTGGAATCGGGAGATTGAAAAAGTACCCCTATCTTTCAAAGATTGTCATCCCTGGAAACACATACAAAGGCGTGAAAAAAGAGACAGTCACCTTCCAGGACTCGTCAGTTATGGTGGCCAACAAAAATGTTCCGGAAGATGTAGTTTATAACCTGCTCAAGGCCATGTTCAGCGATGAAGGGCTTAAATACATGGTGAGCGTCCACAAGTCGGCAAAAGCGATGAGCGTGAAAGGTGGAACCAAGGGGATCGTAACTCCTCTCCATCCCGGAGCGATAAAGTTCTGGAAAGAGAAGGGAGTCATAAAGTAAGAGATAGGCTGACAATCAACGGCCGGATAGGCGCTTAAAAAAAATGAGGTGAAACGTGTACGATAAACTGCATAAAATCGAGAAGGTCATATTCGATATCCTGGCGGTTTCCCTTTTACTTTTTTACTCCTATTCGGCTGTTTTAAAACCTGCATCCACACAGTATCACAGAGGTGTTTACTGTCTCGTAACTTTCGTTCTCGTTTTTCTCCTTTACAAATCGAAACAAAAATGGATGAGGGTTGTAGACTACGTCCTTATCCTCCTGTCTATCGGTACTATCGGTTACTGGATTCTCAACTTTGAAGCCATCAATTATCGTGCCGGGGCGGAGAATTTGACTGACCAGATAATTGCCGTGATCGGTGTCTTGATCGGCATTGAGCTGGCCAGGAGGGTCGTCGGAATTTCCTTCGTTATTATCGGCAGTTTGCTGATGGCATACGGGATTTTCGGGCAATATATGCCTGATCTTTTCGCTCACCCCGGAGACACATTCATGGGACTGTGCACTACCATATTCTACAAGAGCGACGGTATATTCGGGATCATGGCCAACGTGCTTGCCACGTATGTGCTACTGTTTGTCCTCTTCGGTGCCTTTCTGGAAAAATGTGGGGCACAACGCTTCTTCATAGATTTTCCCCTGGCCGCAGTCGGCCACCGGGTGGGAGGCCCGGCAAAGGTGGCCGTCCTTGCAAGCGCTCTCTTCGGTTCCATCTCCGGCAGTGCCATCGCCAACACAGTATCCACCGGAACGTTTACGATTCCGTTGATGAAAAAAGCGGGATTCAGGCCCCATGTTGCCGGCGCAATCGAGCCGGCTGCTTCCATCGCGGGGATGTTCATGCCCCCCATCATGGGTGCTGGTGGCTTCATCATGGCTGAACTCACGGGAACGCCCTACTCGAAGATCATGCTGGTTGCCATATTCCCCGCCATCATGTACGTCTTCAGCGTATACATGATGGTCCACTTCGAGGCCAAGATCCACAATATAAAGGGTGAGAAGAGCGAGCACGGCGCCATGGAGATTCTGAAGAAAGAGTGGTACTTTATCCTGCCGCTGGTCATCATAACAATCTTTATGCTCATCGGTTATTCGGCGGGGTTTGCAGCCATCTCCGGGATCGTTTCATGCATAGTCGTCAGCATGTTCAACAGGGAAACCCGCATGGGACCGAAAAAATTGCTGGAAGCCGCGCGGGAAGGGGCGGAAAGCAGTCTGAAGATCGGGGCCGTAGTCGGAGTAATCGGTATAATCATCGCCGTGCTCACCTTTTCCGGCTTGATACTCACCTTTGCCGACATCGTGATTCAGCTCGCCGCCGGCAGGCTCTGGCTCACCATATTCTTCATAGCCCTCGCATCACTGGTGCTCGGAATGGGGGTGCCCGTTACGGCTGCCTACCTGATCACGGCGGTTGTGGCCGTACCGGCCCTGACCCACCTCGGCGTGAACGAGATCGCCGCCCACATGATCGTCTACTGGCTCTCCCAGGATTCGAACATAACCCCGCCGGTCTGCATCGCCGCATTCGCGGGAGCTACCATTGCCGGTGCGAACATGTGGCGAACGGCCTTTTCCGCGTTTAAGTTCGCGAAATTTCTATACCTGGGGCCGTTCCTGTTCGGGTACGTCCCGGGGTTTACACTCCAGGGGGATTCTCTCGATATAGCGAAGGTGTTCGTCATGATCATCATAGGTACCTACCTGTACGCCTACTTGATGAGTTTTCATTGGGTACACTTTTTGAAAGGAAATCTTAAGAAGAACCGGGAAGCGTAGTAGAGGGGAAAGATGAAAGATATCAAATACGATATATCTGAGGGGGAGGAAAGATACGGGGTCAGGGCGCTGCTCAAGGCCAGCGGCAGGACGGGAAAAGAGAATGAACAGCTTGCCGAACTGATCGTCAAATACGGGATTGTGACTGACAATGATGGGAAGATCCGCTTTGAAACGGAAAGAGGCGGGGAGGGCAAGCTCGAAGTGTACGCCCTGTTCAGCGTAAACAAGAGCGAATTCGAACACGCATTTTCCGTGGTGAGAAAACACATGGACGAACTTGTGGATAGAGCACAGGGACTATTCTGGGAAGCCTTTGAATTCGGAGATAAATTCCTCGTAATGCTGGAGATAGCCCGCGAAATACACCTCCTCTAAAATAGTGTAATTTAGTAACCTAATGTAGATCTACTCCATCGACACTACGTGTAACCTATAGTTCGCGAAGCCAGACATCCGAAGATCTGGAAAATCGAGAAAGATGGGGGTCAGTTCCCATATCCTCAGCTTTTATCATTCTGCCCAGAAGATAATCTTAAGAAATGGGAACTGACCCCAGTTTTAACATATTTAACGATTCATAACAGTCCGGGACATAAAAAAACCGGGCGCCCTTAAGAAGGGTGCCCGGCCTCTCTTTATTGATAGATATCCTTACTCAGCCAGTATTTTCTCCGCCTCTTCCCTGTATGCTTCCATCACGTGAGGGATGCCCGAGATTTTTGAA
>CAYSOQ010000257.1:0-2830 GCA_964432685.1 uncultured bacterium | reverse complement strand
ACCACATTTAAACCAGTGGGGTCAGTTCCCATATCCTCATGTTTTTCTCACAAGAATGAAGCCAGATTAAGTGAAACAAACTACAGGATAGGGAATAAGGAATAATCTGAGAAAATGGGAACTGACCCTATTAACTTCTATTAACTTAAGTCATATCTCTTTATGGCAAGCTAAATTATCGTGGATGGGGTCAGGTTATTGCGAGCTCTGCTGAGTGATCTGGTACGATAAAACGATCACGAAAGAACCAGTGGAGAGAAGTTTCTATGCGAATAAAGTCAATGCATAAATTCCTGAAAGGGGAACCAGGCATCGGCCTTTTGATCATCACCTCCGGACTGCTGGCTTTGCTTTGCACCAACTCTCCTTTGTCGTATCTCTACGATCTGCTCCTTGCCACTCCTGTCGAGGTTCGGGTGGGCAGTCTCCTCATTGCGAAACCCCTCCTTCTCTGGATCAACGACGGGTTGATGGCGATCTTCTTTCTCCTGGTTGGCCTGGAAATAAAGCGGGAGATCATGGTGGGCCGGATGGCGTCTTTTCGGCAGGTGGTGCTTCCCGCCGCCGCTGCCATCGGCGGCATGATCATCCCGGCTCTTGTGTACATTGTCCTGAACTCGAAAGACCCCGTATCGCTGAACGGGTGGGCGATACCCGCGGCCACCGACATCGCTTTTGCCCTCGGAGTTCTCGCTATGCTGGGAGAGCGGGTTCCCCCGTCCCTCAAACTCTTCCTCCTGGCTGTTGCCGTACTGGACGACATCGGCGCAATCGTTATTATCGCTCTTTTTTACTCGGGCGACCTCTCCCTTCTTTCCTTATTGATCGCAGTGCTGGCCCTCGGTGTTTTGATTTTGCTGAACCGCATGAAAGTGGCACGATTGGCACCCTACGTGCTGGTTGGTATCGTACTGTGGGTCTGCGTGCTCAAATCTGGCGTTCACGCGACGCTCGCCGGTGTCGCCCTAGCATTCACTATCCCTCTGAAGGCGGGTGAGGGGAAATCGCCTCTGACCTATATGGAGCACTCCATCCACCCCTACGTTTACTACGGCATCGTTCCCATTTTCGCTTTCGCAAACGCCGGTGTGTCCCTGGAAGGGCTCTCCTTCAATACATTATTGGAGCCCGTGCCTCTCGGCATAGCCGCCGGTTTGTTTCTGGGGAAGCAACTCGGAGTTTATTCTTTTTCCCGCCTCGCAGTAAAATTTGGCGTTGCGAATCTGCCCGCTGATGTCACCTGGCCACAGCTTCACGGCGTGGCTCTTCTATGCGGGATCGGCTTCACGATGAGTCTTTTCATCGGCTCCCTGGCGTTCGAGCACGGCGGGCCGGATTACAAGACCGCCGTGCGTATCGGCGTCCTGGCCGGTTCGATCCTCTCGGGGATTGTGGGCTACCTGTATCTGAGACATGGCCTGAAAAGCCGAGCGTGAGTTAAACAGACGGATACGTTAATGGGGTCAGTTCCCATATCCTCAGGTTTTTCTCATTTTCCCCAGGAGGGATGATATGTAGTTGGGGTGCAGGTCAAGGTGGTCTCCAATTTCCCTGAGGGTATAGCCATATCTGTCGAAAGCTTCTTTTATCCTTTTATTTCTGGTCTTCGAAGAAACGAGAGTGTTTCCATCGAAGAGATCCGTTAGCTTCGGACTTCCCGCAAATTTTTGAACTCCTGGGACATTTTGCAACTCATCTGAAAAGCAGGCTTTTTCCCGAACCTCCTCTACAAATGAATCGGAACCGAGGAAGATCTGATTTTTCACCTTCTCAAATGGTGATTCCATGCCGATCCCGGCCAAAACGAAATCCTTGTAGAGTGCACGGGCTATTGATCGAGATAGACTGAATTGATCAAGGATAAACCTTATCTTGAGAAAAGACGGGCATACGTAGGTTCCCACGGTTGCGTTGTAGCTGCTCCAGTTCCATTCTGAAGGATTCTTCACAATGTGGCCCCTAACAGGGTTCAGTACGATATACCTACAGCTCTCCAGGAAATGGATCTCTTTTTGGACTAGAATACTCTTGTAACGACCCTGAAGAACATGTCCTGTCCGTCTGTATTGCCGGTTGAAATATTGTGAGTAGACACCGTTTAGGTACTTCATTCCCTTGCATAAGTTGGCATCAGGTGTTTCGATGAGCATGTGGTAGTGGTTTCCCATTAAACAGTATGCGTGGCAAATCCAGTTATACCTTTCTATTACCGCCTCCAAGATGCTCAAGAACTTTATTCTGTCCTGTTTTTGGATAAAGAGTTTCATTTTTCCATCACCCCTGCTTACGATGTGGTAAATTGCATTTTCGAACTCTATGCGCAGCGGTCTGGCCATGGAACTCACTCCTCTCAGGAACTACTTTCAAAGAAAAGAAGCAAGAATGAAGCCAGATTCATGCGAGATACATCAGGGGGAAGAAGAAAGGGTAATAATCTGAGAAAATGGGAACTGACCCCAGTGTTTTAACACCCTTCACAGGTGGCTCGAGGAATTTTCCCGTTACCTCCAGCTTTTTCGGATCCCGAGCAAGCGCCCGGGCATGGTAACTACGACGCTTGAACTCGAGCGCCACAAACCTTCCGATGTAGCCGGTAGCTCCCGCCACCAACACTTTTTCCATTTGATTTCCCTTTATTGTCTTTTTTTCCATTCTAACCATTGGCCTACTTAGAGGAAAGAGGATAGATTGGAAAAGCGGGGTCAACCCCCGCCCTTCGGGCTACGGCGAGGTAAAACCGTCTTTGCCTTACGGATCCGCCGTGCCAAGCCCGCCTCCTGACCCCTTAGAACAATATCCTCTGTATGAGGGGATGCAGACTATTTGTCCT
>CAYSOQ010000256.1:0-2833 GCA_964432685.1 uncultured bacterium | reverse complement strand
CGGCCAGAGGGAGTACTTCCTCGCCCAGGACAGGACCTTCTCCAGACTTGTGAGGAGCGGTTCTCCGGGCCTGTTTCCCTGTATCTCATCGTCCATATGATAATTCCTCGCTGTTCCGCCGTAATTTTCCTGGCACTGCTGGGATTAATGGTGTAATCAATTATACTCTATGGCCTGAAATTTCCGCGGATTTTTCATCAGTCTAAAAGGCTGGTTCTATGCACTCGGGCCTGTCGTACCCCGGGCGGTTAACCTGGCGCGAAACCCTGTGGTAAACCATCTCCCGTGACGGGAAGGGTTGAAACATGTGGGAGAACAGGGATGGGTCTACCCTTCCCTCAAAGAGCCAGGAAGAGATGAGACCTGGAGTGAGGATTACAGGCATTCTTTCATGGATGGGGGCCAGCAAGTCGTTGGCGTCAGTGGTGAGTATCGCGCAGGTCCTGATCCTTTCTCCCATGGTATCGGTCCACTCCCCGTGGATTCCCGCAAGGGCCATGGGGTCATCCCCTTTCAGGAATATATAGTGGGGCATCTTCCCTTCGGGAGTTTTTTCCCACTCGTAGTAGCCGGATGCGGGGATGATGCACCTCCTTTTTCTGAAAGATGAGGAGAAGCTCCTCTTCTCCATTACGGTTTCACTTCGGGCGTTTATGTACCCTTTCCCTCCTGGAGGCTCCTTAGCCCAGGCTGGGATGAACCCCCATCGAAACCCCACAATATACTTTTCCCCTGTTCCAGAAAGCACAACAGCTGCGATCATGTCACCGGGGGCGATGTTATAACTCGTGGGATACGTAAAGCGTACTTCCTTCACATGGAATGCTTCCTGGATGATAGAGACACTCTTTTCGAGAACGAATCTTCCGCACATAACTTTTCCCTGGATTTGAGCTACCTATATTTTAACTGTCTTTGGGTGGTTTCCACAATCCTCCATGGATTTCCCCCTCCTTCCGTGAATCGGCTTATGTACTCGGGCATCACAGGGATGTGTGGTGAAAAAAATCTATGAAATTCAGAATCGATTCACTACACTGATAATAAATCCATTCAGACGAGGAGGGGATAATGAAAGCCGTGGTTTATGAAGAATATGCGCCTGATGATAATTTCGGTAAGATTTTGCAGGTAAAGGATATCCCTGAACCAGAGCCGGGGCCGGGGGAGGTCGTATTCAGAGTGGAAGCGGCCTCTCTCAACTACAATGACATCTGGGGTATGCGGGGTGCTCCGATTCCCGTGGTCCTCCCTCATGTCTCGGGGTCGGACGCGGCTGGGGAGGTAATCGCCGTGGGTGAGGGTGTCGTGAATATCAAGGTTGGGGACAGGGTTGTATCCCATTCGAACATATCGTGCAGGGTGTGCGAAGCCTGCACGGATGGACGGGAATACGATTGCAGAAAGCGCATAATATGGGGTTTCGAGACGGGCCCCCTCTGGGGTGCCTTCCAGGAAATAACTCACCTTCCCGAGGTTAACGTGGTGAAGATTCCAGGAAACCTTTCCTACGATGATGCTGCCGCGGCATCCATGACCCTTCTCACCGCATGGCATATGCTCGTTGGGAGGGCGAAGATCCGCCCCGGCCAGACTGTTCTCATCATGGGGGGGAGTTCAGGAGTGGGTACCTTCGGGATCCAGATCGCGAAACTATACGAATGTGCCGTAATTGCCACGGCCAGTCCGGACAAACTCGACAAATGCCTCGAACTGGGTGCCGACTATGCTGTTGACCACAGGAAGGATGACTGGCACAAAGAAGTGAGGGGATTCGTCAAGGAGATCGGAAAGAAGCGGGGAGGGGCCCCCGGGATCGACATCTCTTTCGACCATATAGGGCAGACCCACTGGAACAAGCAGCTCACCCTCCTCAAGTACGGGGGAATCCTGGTTTCCTGCGGGGCGACCACAGGGTTCGATGCCCACACAGACCTGCGCCATATCTTTTACAAGGGGACCAGCATCCTCGGTTCCTCGCAGGGGACGAGAGCGGAGCTCGAGGAGGGCCTTTATTTCATGGGGCAGGGGAAGATCAAGGCAGTCATCGACTCCGTATTTCCCTTCGAAAAGGCAGCGGAAGCCCATAAGAAAATGGTCAGCGGGAAGGGCAGGTTCGGGAAAATCCTTCTCAAACCATAAAAAAGATTATCTGGAAACTGCTCATCGATGAGGGGTTAACCTACCGTGAATGGCTCACGGGGAGGATACGGGACTACATCGTGGAAAAGGGGAGAGGTGGATGAGAATGTTCAACGATCTTGTGCAGATATCATTTCAGAGGGAAAAGATCTGGGAGGGCAGGTCTAAGAGGGGAATAGCGGAATTCATTCTCTATCAACAGTTTACCCATGGAGTGATACTCCAGGGGAAGAGGGTCGAAGAGGATCTCACCCTTTTAAATGGCGAAGACTCGCCTGGGGCGCCGAATCAGCTCGGGGCTCTCTTCCTGGATATATATTCCTTCTTTATGTGGACGGAAAAGATCGTATCTTCACTCGATTTGCTTGCTTCATCGCTGAATGACCCCGAATTTACCTGTCTCCTTCATTCGAGAAAGAATGTGTTCACGAGATATGAGGCGGGGAAGAGTCATCTCGACGGATTGGGAGAAGTCCTCACGGGCAGGTTCATGGTCGATTTTTCCCCTGTGAATGGAGATGCCTTCAAAATCGGTGGGGTACCCTTCAACCTGTCAGATCTTGACGTGGATTTTTTTAAATCTCTTTACCGGGAGGTCGTGGAGGCCCTCCTATCCAGGGTCAGGAGAGTCGATATAAGTGGGCCGGATTTTGCCACAAAAACAAACAAATCGACGGCATAAAAAAGGCCG
>CAYSOQ010000255.1:0-2835 GCA_964432685.1 uncultured bacterium | reverse complement strand
ACTCTCCGCATCTGAAGCGCGAGATCGAGTTCAGGAGCGAGAACCCGAGTGCAGACCTCGTCTTTTACTTTATTAGTGACGCCACTACGAACCCCTACCGGTTAAAAATTCGTACAGGATCATTCACGGCCCTCTCGATTTTCAACAAGATCAGCAGGGGGCACCTCATCGCCGATATTGTCGCAGTGATCGGTAGCCTGGATATCATTCTCCCGGAAATTGACAGGTAATGGTGATATGGATCAAGTGATTCAGAGTATAACCACAGCAATTCCCTTCCTGGGGGGCATCCCAACCTGGATCCTCCAGGCTATTTTTATGGTGGTCGTGGCGGCAGTAATCCTCACCTTCGCCCTCACCTTCGAAGGGATCGGAACGTATATAGAAAGGAAGGTTGCTGCCGATATACAGGTGAGAATCGGCCCCAACCGGGTGGGACCCAACGGGTGGTTCCAGTTCATCGCAGACGGGGTAAAACTCTTTCTCAAGGAGGATCTCATACCCGCAAAGGCGGACAAGGCCCTCTTCATCCTCGCCCCCTACCTGGTCTTTGTGGGATCTTTTGCTGCCTTCGTGGTAGTCCCTTTCGGTGTGGGCCTGATTGCGGCAGACTTAAATATTGGCGTCTACTACGTGATGGCGGTTTCATCACTGGTGGTGATCGGAGTCCTCCTTGCGGGATGGGCTTCCAATAACAAGTGGGCGCTCTTCGGGGGCATGCGTGCCGCCGCCCAGATCGTCAGTTACGAGGTACCCGTGGGGATGGCCCTCATGCCTCCCATCCTCCTGGCCGGGAGCTTATCGCTACAGGAGATCATCAAGAGCCAGGGTGGGTACATGGGAATTTTCGGTTGGAACCTGTTCCACAACCCCTTCATGATCTTCTCTTTCGTCCTTTATTTCGTGGCTGGCCTGGCAGAGACGAACCGGACTCCCTTCGACATTCCCGAGGCGGAGTCGGAGCTCGTGGCGGGATACCACGTGGAATATTCAGGAATCCGATTCGCTTTCTTTTTCATGGCCGAGTACGGTGATATGTTTGTAGTGAGTGCCCTTGCTGCGGCCCTGTATCTCGGGGGATGGCAGGTCCCCTTTTTAGACGTTTCGAAACTCTCCCCCCTAGTGGGAAATGTGCTCTCCCTCGGGGTTTTTCTCGTGAAGGTTCTTTCCCTCATCCTGCTGATGATGTGGGTGCGCTGGACGCTCCCCCGCCTCAGGGTTGATCAGCTCATGAAGATGAGCTGGAAGTACCTGGTTCCCCTGACTTTCGTAAATATTCTCGGTGTGGCCCTCTGGACCCTCCTCTTCGACGGGAAGGGGATTCCTGATCTGATCATGGGAATTGTGGGAGGCTGAAGCCAGATGAGATTCAAAAAATACATGACACATATATGGGAAGCTGTCTACACGATATTTCTCGGGATGAAGATTACAGCGCGTTACGGACTGGATGCGCGTGAAGAAATTACGGAGCAATATCCAGAAGAAGTCCGTGAGCCGTCAGAGAGGTTTCGTGGGTTCCTCCACAATGATGTTCCCAGGTGCATCTCCTGTGGGCTGTGTGCAAGGGTATGTCCCGTGGATTGCATCACCTTCGAGTTCGTAACAGGGCCGGACAAGAAGCGGATCCTCACGAAATACGATATCAACATCGGGCGATGCATGTACTGCGGCCTCTGCACGGAGGTGTGTCCCACGAAGTGCCTCCTCCACACGAGAGAGTATGGGGGGAAAGCCTCCACTAACCGGGGAGATATTACCCTTCATTTCGTGACAGAACCGCCAGAGATTCCCAAACTGGAAAGGGAGGAGAAGGATGTCCCCCAGGAAAAGAAGGGTGATGGAGAAAAAGTCCCTGTGGGGGCTTCAGAGGAGACGGAGGGCAAAAAGGAAGTGGAAACAGATAAAAAGGAATTGAAACCAGATAAAGAGGAAGGGAAAGAGTAGATGCACGGCCCATATCAGCTAATATTCTACGTCATCGCCGTCATTACGGTAGTTTCAGCAATTTCTGTGGCGATTTTACCGAACATTATCCATTCGGCTGTGGCACTTTTGTTTACATTTTCAGGGGTTGCAGGACTCTACGTATTTCTGAGCGCAGATTTCCTCGCAGCAACCCAGTTGCTCATCTACGTGGGGGGAATCCTGGTACTTATCCTGTTCGCTGTGTTCCTCTCCCACAGGATTTCCACGGTGAAGGTGAGCAATCCCGCCCGGTTCCTATTTCCTGGAGCTCTCGTTTTCCTGGGGCTCGTTGGAGTCATGGTCTATTCGTTCACCCATACGACCTGGGCTTTTAGCGGTGCCATCGAGTATGCTCCCACAACGGAAATAATCGGGGAATTCCTCATGACGAAATACCTGCTCCCCTTCGAAGTCGCATCAGTGCTGCTTCTTGCAGCACTCATCGGTGCTGCACTGCTATCAAGGCCGGGAGATTAGGGGGAAAGGATGATAGATAAGATACTCATAATTTCAGCCATACTCTTCGCAAGCGGCCTTTTCACGATCATCACGAGGAAGAATGCTGTTGCGGTTTTAATGGGGGTGGAGTTGATCCTGAATTCGGCTAACCTCAACTTCGTAGCATTTTCGAAGGGCGTTTCCTCCGTCATCGGAGGGCAGATATTTGCGATTTTCGTTATCGTCCTGGCTGCCGCGGAAGCGGCAGTGGCTCTGGCGATTTTCATACGTTTCTACTCACTGGCGGGGACTGCGGAAGTGGATTCGGCAGACAGGCTGAAGGGATAAAAAAGGAAGAGAGAACAGATGGTAAAGTATGCCTTGCGCATACCTTTACTTCCCCTTGCGGCACCAATCACTCCAGCCCTC
>CAYSOQ010000254.1:0-2839 GCA_964432685.1 uncultured bacterium | reverse complement strand
CGGGGGGACGGCGATCTGCATCTCCTTCTCTTCCAAAACGAGGTTTTTAAAAAAATCTGTTGAATCCTTTATTGATAATCTTGTGATCTCGTGTATGTTGAGGTCCCCCACTGTAACCAGGAGAGCCTCATCTCTTAAGCGGCCACCACCGCAATCTCTGCAGGAGACCTGCCGCATGTACTGGGTCACGAGATGTTTTACCGCCTCTGATTCAGTTTCCCTGTACCGTTTCTCGAGGTAGCCCACCACCCCCTCGAAACTCTTCCAGTAGAAATGCCTCTTCCGGCTGTCATCGTAGAAAAAACGGATATTCTCCCCCGCCGTCCCATGGAGGATCACTTCTTTCACTTCCTCAGGAAGATCTATGAAGGGGGTGCGGATCGAAAAACCGTAGTGCCTGGAGAGGGCGTCGAGGAGGTTTAGAAAATAAGTTGACCCCCTCTTCTCCCAGGGTGCAATCGCTCCCTCTCTAATTGATTTATCCGGGTCGGGAACGATTAGTTCCGGGTCGAAGTAATTCGTCGTCCCCAGGCCGAAGCAGGTGGGACAGGCCCCGAACGGATTGTTGAAGGAGAAGAAACGGGGTGAAATTTCGGGGATGCTGAAATTGCAGTCGGAGCAGGCGAATCGTTCACTCATATAGATTTCTTTATCCCCGTCATGCTCTATTTTGACAATCCCTTTCCCAGTCCTTAGTGCAAGCTCGAGGGACTCGGCAATTCGTCCCCTGTTTCTACTTGCCACGACCACCCTGTCCACCACCACTTCGATATGATGTTTCTTCTTTCTGTCAACAGAGATATCCTCTCCGAGGTCATACACGACTCCGTCTACCTTTACCCGTACGAACCCCTCTCTCCTGAGCTGTTCCAGTTCCTTTCGGTACTCTCCCTTCCGGCCTCTAACGAGTGGAGCAAGTATGACCACCTTCTCCCCTTCCCCCATAGAAATAAGAGAATCTGTCATCTGGGATACCGTCTGGGAACGTATCTCCTTGTCACACCGCGGACAGGTGACCCTCCCAACAGATGCGAAGAGGAGCCTCAGATAGTCGTAAATTTCAGTCACAGTCCCCACCGTGGAGCGAGGGTTCTTGCTCACGCTTTTCTGTTCAATGGAGATAGCAGGGGAGAGGCCTTCTATGGAATCTACATCCGGTTTCTCCATCAGTTCAAGGAACTGCCGGGCATATGCGGAGAGTGATTCCACATAACGCCGCTGCCCTTCAGCATAAATCGTGTCAAAGGCAAGGGAGGATTTCCCGGAACCCGATACTCCGGTGATTACCACAAACCGGTTCCTGGGGATTGCCAGAGTAATGTCTTTTAGGTTGTGCTCTCTCGCCCCCTTTATAAGAATCTCATCGATCATTTCTACCTCTTCCCGATACCATCATATTGGCGAAGCGGATCGCCCAGAGTAGGCTCCCATCATTCGCCTTTCCTTCCCACGCGATATCGTAGGCCGTCCCATGATCCACTGAGGTCCGCACGATAGGAAGGCCCAGGGTCACGTTGACTCCCGTATCAAAATGTACCAGTTTTAGTGGGATAAGCCCCTGGTCATGGTACATGGAAACGACCACATCGAACTCTCCCTGGTAGGCTCGATAAAATATCGTATCTGGCGGATAGGGCCCTTTGGCGTCAACACCCTCCTTCCGTGCCCTGGATATGGCTGGCTCCACTACGGCCTTCTCCTCCCTCCCGAAGAGCCCCCCCTCGCCCGCATGTGGATTCACCCCTGCTACTGCGATCCTCGGTTCGGCGATGCCAAACCTCCTTGTGAGATCCTTGTGGACGATAGAGATCGTCTCGAAAATCACCTCTTCCGTGAGCCTCTTAATCGCCACTGCAAGAGACACATGAATCGTCACGAGAGCCACCTTCAGGCGCTCCCCTGCGAGCATCATGACGACCCGACCTGCACCCGTCAGGTCCTGTAAAAATTCCGTGTGTCCGGGATAGTCATACCCTGCCAGGGCGATCCCCCTCTTCTGGATTGGGCATGTAACCATTCCCTGTACCTCCCCGGAAAGGCAATCAAGGGCAGCCTGGCGAATACTCGCCATCATTAGACGGGAGGATTCCCTGGACAGAATGCCAGCCTCCACCTCTATCGGTTCACCCGGAAGGGGATCGACTATCTCCACGCACCCTTCGGGGAGGGTGACCTGGCTTCCATGTACGGCCGTACCGGCGCCAATGAGACGCAATGCCCGTTCCAGGATCCCAGGGTTCCCGTACACAACGGGCTGGCATGTCTCGAGAACTTCACTTCTGGACAGGACCTTCGAAATAATTTCGGGCCCCACTCCGGCGGGGTCTCCCATGGTAATGGCTATCTTAGGCTTCAACAAATACCTCGGATACAGCAAAATTCTCTACAGGTGAACCTCTATGTAGGAAGACTGGTGGAGCTCTTTCAAGATATCCTTGATGGCCACACTACTTCTCCTGCCCACCAGTTCCTCACGAATCGAATCCTTCACTTCTTTAAAGGGGACGATTTCTCCCTCTTTCCTTTCTTTTACCTTTATAAAAACCATCCTTTCCCCTACGATCAGGGAAGAGGAAGTTTCTTCTGTTGCCAGGCGGTAGACCTCCTTTTTAAGATCTCCGGAAAGGTCATCTACGGACATCAATCCTGTGGATGTGGTTTCGATGGAAACTCCCTTTCCCTGGAGGTATGCTTTAACCTCCTCTATATCCGCGCCTCCTGAAACCAGCCTTTCAGCCCCGCCTATCAGTTCCCTGAAGCGAATGAGGGCAGTTTTCTTGCTACTGTCCGGAAGAGGAAAAGAAAGGATTTTCAAGTCCACCTTGTAGTGGCGCGTGTA
>CAYSOQ010000253.1:0-2841 GCA_964432685.1 uncultured bacterium | reverse complement strand
GCTTTCATAATGCCCAAAGAGTAGCGGGTGATTGCGGATTGTGCAACAGGAAGGTTGGTGCTACTTAGTCCATGAAGACCAGTGAAGGGTCCTTACGGGTTAATTCCACCCATTCATGACTGAGCTCTCTTCCCTTTTTGCAAAAATCACACACGCAGCAGTAGCCGAAGATCTGGCCGATCCATTCGTGCATTGCCATGATGGCCGAGTATTTCAGCAGTTTCTTCTTGAGAGCCATGACCTTTCACCTCATTAACAACCTTAGATACACTGTACTGAAAAAAGTTTTAAAAAATTCAATCTCTCAAGATATTCTTCGATTGATTCGCCGTAAAACTTTAGATGGTCACAATATTGTCCGTCTAAATCCCAGGTATTACGTCCTGTGGCGAACTGACAATTCTGAATTCAGAATTCTGAATTCCGAGGAAAACCAAAAATAGTTCAAAAATCAAAGTTCAAAGGAACAACACAAATAATAGTTCCTAGTTCCTGATTCCTAGTTCCTAATAAACAGGGAACAGGGAACTGGAAACGGGGAACCAGGAACTGTCACTTCTTACCAGTATCTGATTAATTTACCTTCTCTATCCTTTTTCAAACAATTGGGAAAATTTTTTCTCACGGTGGGAAAAATATTTCACACATTCATGAATATACTCCTTTATGTTGTTATGAGCATTTTCTTCCTTGAAGGAAATACCCAATATTCCTCATATTAAACAAATAGATATGTTGATTTAGGAAGAATAATGTGACTTGGGTATAAATCTTGAGTTTATAGAATCCAGATCATGGAATTAACAGGGAGGAATTTAATGAGAATCATAAAGATTGTTACAGTTGCTTTTATTACCCTTTTTATTACCGTAGCGGCAACACATGCGGATCTGATCGATTTCGAAGGGTTTCATGATGGCCAGAGGATTGACTTCGGGATCATCACACCCACGAATATGGTTTACTTCGGTGTGGGGCCTTCGGTGAAAAAGTTGACAGACCCATACATCGCAAAAAGAGGAAAACCAACCACCGCCTTTGTCAGGAGAGACAGGCCGGAAGATTTCTTGATTTCGGGGAAAAAATTCCTAACGGATGAGCCTTACAGACCATTTGGCCCGGATATTGGTCTCGATTACTTTTTCAAATTTGAGCTCCCCGTGAGCGACCTTTCCCTCGACCTCTACGACTACAGGGTAGATGGAGGCCCTCATTTCGGAGACAAGGCAATTCTTAAAGCATTTTCCTCGACAATGGATCTGGTGGGGAAGGATAAATTTAAAATTACCCGTCCCAACCCTGTAAATGGAAACATAGAAAACCTCTCCATATCCGATCCTTCAGGGCCAATACAGTATGCCAGGCTCCATTTCACGAAGGCGGATGTGGGAACCGCCATCGACAACGTGAGGTTTCACACGGTACCTGAACCATCCACCCTCATTCTTATTGGACTCGGACTGATCGGTCTCGGAAGGTTCGGGAAGAAGAGGATAAAGAAATAGTTCATATCCAATCCAATAGGGCGAACCGGAAACCACATATCGGTACCCCGGTTGTTTCGGGTTTCGTGTCTCGCGTTTCAGGTTGACTGGGAACTGGGATCTGGAAACTGGGAACTTTACTTATTTGCCGGTCAGTGAGTCAGGATTGAAAATATGTCCCGGTTGTCCATTACGCCTGATACGAGGTCTCCATTCTTACCGTATGAGTACACGTTCACCAGTGTGCCTGTATGGCCGGTTCTGGACCACCTGACAGTAGGGATGGACCCCTTACCGGTATTCCCCGTGATGGAGAGCCCACCCGTTTCGTGATCGGCAGTGACCAGTATGAGGGTATCAGATCTACTCCCGGCCCAGTCGATGACAGACTGGACAGCTCTATTAAATTCCAGAGTCTCAAAGATAGATCGTTTAATATCGTTGATATGCCCCGCATGATCGATCCTCCCACCCTCTACCATGAGAAAAAAACCGTCAGGGTCATTGTCGAGAATGGAAAGTGCGGTGGTTGTCATCTCGGAGAGGTGAGGTAAGTTCCCCAACCCGTCGAACTCGTAAGGCATATTGCCTGAACCGAATTCCCCTGAAACATATTGTGCCTGTTCCGTGTCCAGACCGAGCATCTCTGCCCTGTCTCTTACGACGGTGTACCCGGCGTTCTCGGCACCCTCCCGTGTCATATATTTTGCCCCTCCAAATAAGACGTTAGGCCGCGAGTCAGAGAGGTAATCGGCAACGATCCGGGTATATTTGATCCGGCTTGTCTCGTGGGCACCGAAACAGGCAGGGGTAGCGTGTGATATGTACGTGGTCGTTACCAGGCCACTACTTCTTCCTGCATTCTTGAAGTATTCCAGCACAGTACGCAGGGGCCTCTCGTCCCCGGGGATTTGAACACTCACGACCCTGTTTTTAACTTTTGTGCCTGTGGCCATAGCAGTGGCTGATGCGGCAGAATCGGTGACCTCTCCGAATATGTTGTCGGTCCTCATGGTAGCGTGGTGGGGAAACGACTCGAATGAAAGGGCTCCAGTTGACCCCGTTTCATACATGGAGGCTGCCTTTTCCTCTTCAGGCCCCATTCCGTCCCCTATGAGGAGGATAACGTTCTTTGCAGTAAGGTTACCCGGCTGCCCTCTTTCCGGGACCACCATGCTCTTGCAGGAAAAGAGGAAAAGTGTAAAGAGGGAAAGAAGGAAGGATAGTAGAGATGTTTTGATCCAATAGTTTTTCAACTCTATAGAACTCCCGGGACGAAGGCGGGTACTTTCCTCAAAAGTTTATTTTAGCATGATGGCTAACCGGTTTTTTCAATTCTGCCGGATACTCTATCGGG
>CAYSOQ010000252.1:0-2851 GCA_964432685.1 uncultured bacterium | reverse complement strand
GGATCGCAGAATTCAGTCTTATCCCCGAGCCGAAACGGTACTATCCGGGGAAGCAACTGGCGTCAAACACACTCGGTTTCTGCGATATCGATTCCAGGGGGCTCGAAGGCGTAGAGAAAACCTTCGATAAATACCTGAGGGGCAAAAAGATTACCCTCCAGGTGGAAAAAGACGCAAAGGGCCGCCTGATCCTCCCTGAAAAGCTGCCGGAACAGGAAATGTATGGTAACACGCTCCAATTGACTATCGACAGGAATATCCAGTTTATCTCTGAGAAAGAGGTGGCGGAGGGAGTGAAGAAATATCATGCAAAAGGTGGGATGGCGATCGTTATGTCTCCAATTACTGGTGAGATCTATGCCATGGCCATTTACCCATCATTTAACAGCAACAGGCCTTCCCTGTTTAGCCCCTGGCGGAGGAAGAACCGCATAATAACAGATGTTTACGAACCTGGATCAACTTTCAAGGTATTCCTCCTGGCAGGTGCCCTCGATTCAAAGAGGCTCCACCTGGGGGGAAAACTTTATTGTGAGAAGGGAGCTTACAGGGTCCAGGGAAAAACGATCCATGATACCCACCCCCGGGAGTGGCTGCGCGTCCCCGAGGTTATCAAGTATTCCAGCAATATAGGTGCCGTGAAGATTGCGGAACGGCTCACACCCGATCGTTTCTACGATTATCTGGAAAAGTTCGGGTTCGGGAGCAAAACCGGAATCGAACTTGCAGGTGAGTCTCCTGGGATCATGCCTGCGAGGGGGGTTTTCAGGAAGCCTATCAGATATTCAACCGCGGCCTTCGGCCAGGGTGTCGCAGCCACTCCTATCCAGATTATCTCGGCGTTTTCTTCTGTAATCAACGGAGGAATCGGGGTTAAACCATACTTGATCAAGGAAGTGAGAGACCGGTCAGGAAAGATCATATTCCGGGGAGAGAGTTCCTACAGTGGGAGAGTTATAACCAGGAAAACTTCTGCCATCATGAGGAGGATCCTCACATCTGTCGTGACGGGGGAAGGGACCGGAACCCTTGCGAAGGTGAAAGGCTATACCGTTGGGGGAAAAACGGGAACATCACAGAAGGTCGATATGGATAAAGGAGGGTATTCGGATAAGCGGATCGCATCATTTATAGGGTTTTTCCCTGCGGACAGGCCGTTGATGACGGTGCTTGTCCTCATTGATGAACCACAGGATGAAGTATACGGAGGTCTTGTGGCTGCCCCCATATTCAGTAAAATCGTATCGAAAGTGGCAATCTACGGGGGGATCCCACCCGATGAAAGACAAAAGGGTGTGGAGCTTGCTTCTACTAAAAAGAAGGAGAAGCAAGTAGCCCTGAGGGAGAGGCTGCCCGTAATGAAGGTTTCCCTTTCAAAGTCCGGGGCAGGCGAGTACGTCATGCCCGACCTCGAGGGTCTCACCATGGCCCAGGTGATCGAAATGATTGAATACCTCCCCCTGGAATACTCCTTCCAGGGATCCGGAGTGGTTCTGCGCCAGTATCCCCCCGCAGGGAAAAGGATTCGCCCTGGGATAACCTGCAGGCTTGTTATGGGGGAAAACTGATTTGCTGAGGATGGGACAACTGAAAAAGCTCATTCACAGGGATACCGGGGTCGTTGAAATGGATGCATCCATTGTGAGGCAAGTTCGGGTCGATTCGAGGGAAGTTATGGAGGGAGATGTATTTTTTGCCATCCCTGGTGATCGATTCGACGGAGCAGATTTTATCGGGAAAGCCCTCTCAAGAGGGGCCCTTTGCGCTGTGGCCGCGAGAGTACCTGAGGGGATAGACCCTTCGAGGGTTTTGCTGGTGGATGATCCCATGGATGCGCTGTCCCTATGTGCCGATGCCTATTATGGGCACCCATCGTCATCCATGAAAGTGATCGGTGTTACAGGGACTAATGGGAAAACGACAGTGACCTACCTTCTTGAAGCGATATGCCGGGAGGGTGGCGGGGTTCCAGGGGTAATCGGTACTATCCAGTACAGAGTAGGGGAAACTACCCTGGACGCATCCCTGACCACACCGTTTCCCCACCAGTTGCAGTCCACACTCGCAAGGATACGGGACGAAGGGGGTACCCATGTGTTTATGGAGGTGTCCTCCCACGGGATATCCCAGAAGAGAATCGGAGGGATTAAATTCGACGGGGGGGTCTTCACGAATCTGTCGAGAGACCACCTCGATTTTCACGGCGATATGGAAAGCTACTTTCAGGCAAAGAAATCATTTTTTGCAGATGTCCTCCCCAAAGGGGGGGAGGAGGGGAACGGGGTTATCAACATTGATTCTCCCTTCGGCACGCGGCTTCTAGGCGAGTTAGGAGGGGAATATCTTTCCTTTGGAATGAGTAGGGATGCAGATGTTCACGTGGTTACTTCCAGTTTCTCTATCTCCGGAACCAAAGCCGTCATCTCCACGCCTGTAGGAAAGGTGAATGTGGAATCCTCCCTTATCGGTGTTCACAACCTGTCGAATATCCTTGCTGCAACAGCCTGTGCATACTGGATGGGGATAGATGGGGAACAGATTGAAAAGGGATTATCCTCGGTCGTTTCGATTCCCGGGAGGATGGAAAGAGTGGATGTCCCAGGAAATGCATCAATATTCGTCGACTATGCACACTCTCCTTCAGGGCTCGAGCAGGTCATAAGCGCTCTTCTCCGGTTCAAGAAGAAACGCCTGATCCTTGTCTTCGGATGCGGGGGAGACAGAGACCGGGGGAAACGCCCCCTGATGGGAGAAGTGGCGGGCCGCCTTGCCGATGTCTCATTCGTAACAAACGACAATACGAGGAGGGAGGACCCTCTCTTTCTTATCGATGAAATTCTTCTAGGGTGTG
>CAYSOQ010000251.1:0-2868 GCA_964432685.1 uncultured bacterium | reverse complement strand
CCCGCCCAGGTATCAAAAATCTGAACCGCCTGTGCGCCTGCCTCAATTTGTGCATTTAGATAGTACACAACAGTGGAAGTGATCTTTTCCATGAGATTTCTAAAAAGGTCAGGTTCCTTATACATGATCATTTTCAGCTTGATGAAGTTCTTCGACCCCCCTCCCTCGACTATGTAGGATGCAAGCGTAAAAGGCGCCCCGGAGAAGCCAATGAGTGGAACTTTCCCTTCCAGTTCCTTTCGCAGCTGCTTGATCGCATCCATTACAAATCCTGTTTTTTCGAGCGGGTCGGGTACCAGGAGATCATCTACATCCTTTGCTGACCTGATATTCGCACCCAGCACGGGCCCCCTGCCATCGATAAACTCCACCTTGATCCCCATAGCCTCCACAGGTATAAGAATATCTGAAAAGAGGATAGCTGCATCCACACCCAGATGTTCAACAGGGAGAAGAGTCACTTTTGTAGCAAGATCCGGGGTCTTACACATCTTTAGAAAGGAATATTTCCCCCGTATTGCCTGGTACTGTGGCATGTAGCGTCCCGCCTGCCTCATGATCCATATGGGGACAGTGTCCACTTCCTCTTTCCAGCACGCTCTTAGAAAACGGTAACCTTTCATCGCGGCATCCATGCTTTCTCCTTTAAGTTTCCTCAAGATAATTTAAACCGGGGATTTACCAAATTCAACTTAAAAAGTGTCAAGAAACAAACAGATGATTTTAAAGGTGACTCCGGCAAGACCATCATCGGGCAACACCGGAACCCCTCAACTAACCTGGACACTACCCCAATTTAGAATTAGGTGCGTGTCTCTGTTTTATTCTTCATTCTCACAGGTATGTGTTCACAGAAGGGCTCTTCCGCAAGAAAATTCTCATATACTGCATCAGCCCTGGCCCTGCATCCGCCGCACACATTTATGTATTCACACGAGCCGCACCGGCCCTCGTAAGATGAAAAGTCCCGGAGTTTACTAAAGAGTTCCGAACTATCCCATATTTCCCTGAAAGATTGTTCCAGTACATTCCCTGCAAAAACGGGGAAATAGCTACAGGGCTGGACATTCCCCCTGGAATCGATGAATGCAATCGTCTGTCCGCAGATGCATCCTTTCCCCCCCCCGGTAGAAAATTTTAGGGAACGGCGTTTAAAATCTATCCCCTCATCTTTCGCCTTCTGAAGGACAATCCGGTAGTAATGAGGAGCACAGGTTGGCCGCACCAGCATATCCGTCTCCTCTTTTTCCATCTGATAGTGCCATTCGAGGATAGATTCGTAATCCTCTTTCGAAATCAGTTCGCCCATGATCTCTTCTCCACGGCCGGTAGGCACGATCATGAACATGTACCAGGCCGTGGCACCCATCTCTTTTGCCAACCTGTAGGTTTGTGCAATGTCCCCCTGGTTCCGTTTTGTGAAGGAGGAATTGATGATGAACTCTATGTCATGTTTCCTGAAATAGTCCGCGGCCCGAAGGGTGCCCTCGAAAGCACCTGGCTGGTTCCTGAAATTATCATGCATCCCGGCAGTCGACCCGTCCAGGGAAAGCGAAACAATTCGCATCCCCGATTCCTTGATCCTCTCGCACACATGATCATCCACCAGCGTCCCGTTCGTGGCAAGACACATGCGCAGGCCCTTCTCTGTCCCGTACGATGCAAGTTCGAATACATCTTTTCGCATGAGAGGTTCTCCTCCTGAAAGGACCAGGACAGGTTTGCAGAAGGAAGTAATCTCATCGATAAGTGCTTTTGCACTATCCGTATCAAAAACACTATCATAGGAGGAAAGGGAGGATGCAGACCTGCAGTGGATGCAGTTGAGGTTGCATTTACCCGTGATTTCCCAGGCGATCCATTTCGGTGTAAATTCCATATGACTTTTCTCTCCTTTTTTCTATCCAAAAGCCTGACCAACTATTATACTTCATCCTCTCTCAGATATTGAGATTATTCACTTAGGGAGGTGCCATACTCTCACACTGCCAGGGTCCTGATTTCATGAAACTTCCTTCTCTACCCGATCCCCAAACCGCGCATTTAAGTAATCTTCGAAAGACTCGAGGGGGATGCCGAATCTCTCTCGAATCTTCCTGTTGTCCCCTTTTGACCCCCTGGTAAGCATGTAGAGCTGGTCATAGGTGAGCGGAAAAGAGGGGAACCTTTCAAGGAAAATCACGAAAGGGATGACCAAATTAAGGGGAAGATGTATGAATACCCTCCTCTTTCCCATCGAACTCGTAAGGAGGGTCAATATTTCCCTGTAGGAGTAGACCTTCGGTCCAGTAACATTGAAGATCCTCTCCCCTGTTTCCTCCTCCTCGAGAGCCCGGGAGAAGAGGGATGCCACATCGGACACTGATACAGGCTGAAGGGGGTAAGTGCCATCCCCCGGAACGACAAGAACCGGGGAGCGGCGTATAAGCGCCTCGAGGGTGCTCACAAAACCGTCTCCATCGCCGAAAATCACTGAAGGCCTGAAAATCGTGTAATCGAAATCGTGGTCAATGAGATACTGGTCTGCCTTCCATTTCGTCCGGAAATACTCTGTTTTCTCATCCCAGTCCACCCCGAGGGCACTCATTTGAAGGAAGCGGTTCACTCCCACCTTATAAGCGGCCCTGGCAATATTCCTGGTTGCCTCGAAATGAATTTTCTCGAATGTTACCCCCTCCCTGGGAAAATCCCTGATGATCCCGATAAGGTTTATCACCCCATGGCACCCCCTTATCCCCTCTCTTAACAAGCCCTCGCCGAAGGCATCCCCGTGGATGATGTCCACCTTCTCCCTCATAATAGAAGTCATTTTCCCACCAGATCCGGGACGCAGGAGCAGTCTCACCTCGTGCCCGTCCCTTAAGGGCG
>CAYSOQ010000250.1:0-2869 GCA_964432685.1 uncultured bacterium | reverse complement strand
GGAGAAACAGACCGTCTCGTCGGTCTGGTAGAGAAAATTACTGATTTCCCCGATGAGAGGGAGTACGATCAGGTGGTGTCGTCAGGAGAGCAGGTCAGTATCGGCCTCCTCGCAATCGCACTTAAAGATATGGGATTAAATGCAAAATCATTCCTGGGACATCAGGTTCCCATCCACACAGATTCCAGTCACAGCCGGGCGAGAATTAGAAAGATAGAGTCTGAACTGGTAATGGGGGCACTTAAGGAGGGAAAGATCGTCATTATCGCGGGCTTCCAGGGTATCGACAACATAGGGGATACTACGACGCTGGGCAGGGGAGGATCAGACACGAGCGCGGTGGCCGTTGCGGCGGCACTCGATGCGGATGTATGCGAGATCTACACCGATGTGGAAGGGGTGTATACTACAGACCCGAATGTCTGCAAAGATGCAAGAAAGCTCAAGAAAATATCTTATGAGGAGATGCTCGAAATGGCCAGTCTTGGGGCAAAGGTGCTCCAGATCCGATCGGTTGAGTTTGCGAAGAAATACCTTGTAAAGATTCACGTTAGGTCATCATCCTCGGAAAACCAGGGGACCATCGTTACCAGGGAGGAAGATATCATGGAATCTGCCGTAGTTTCTGGAATTACCTATAGCAAGAACGAGGCGAAAATCACGGTCATCAAGGTTCCCGACAGGCCGGGAATTGCAGCTTCGATCTTCAACCCTATATCCGCCAAAGGGATCAATGTGGATATGATCGTACAGAATGTGTCTCTAGAGGGGTTCACCGATCTGACTTTTACTGTACCGAAGACAGATTATAAGAAGACCATGATGATCATGGATGTTGTAGCAAAAGAGATTGGCGCAGAGAGGGTAGTCGGGGAAGAACGGATCGCAAAAGTATCTATCGTGGGTGTGGGGATGAGGTCGCATCCGGGTGTTGCGGCGAAAATGTTTTCTACACTGTCAGCGGAAAATATCAACATAATCATGATAAGCACGTCGGAAATAAAAGTATCTTGCGTGGTGGAGGAAAAATACACAGAGCTTGCAGTCAGGGTACTTCACGATGTATTTGAAATGGGGGAGAAGCCGGTAGAGGGATTATAATCGTTCAAAAACCATAGAACGAGGTGATTATGGCAAGGAAGAAAATATACATGTACGATACGACTCTCAGGGACGGAACCCAGGCGGAAGACATCTCCCTGTCGGTCCTTGACAAGGTTTCTATTGCGAAGAAACTCGATGAGATAGGGATCCACTACATCGAAGGGGGATACCCCGGATCGAACCCCAAGGACAGGGAATTCTTCAAGATCGCAGCTGATCTCCAATGGAAAAACTCGAAAATTTGCGCCTTCGGGATGACCCGCAGGGTGGGGAAGGATGTGGAGAATGACGGGAACGTGAAAATCATGAAAAATTCAGGAGCTCCAGTGATCACCATTGTGGGGAAGTCCTGGGACTTCCACGTAACTACCGCCCTCAGGACCACCCTCGATGAAAACATCCGGTCCGTTTCTGATACGCTTTCATACCTGAAAGATTACTGTGAGGAAATATTGTTCGATGCCGAGCATTTCTTCGACGGGTACAAGAGAAACCCGGAGTACGCCATGGAAGTAGTGGAAGCCGCGGTAGAGGCAGGGGCGGAATGTATTATCCTATGTGATACCAATGGGGGTTCCATCCCATCTGAGATAACAAAAATCGTAAGGGCTGTGAAGAAGACCATCAAAGTTCCCCTCGGGATACATTGCCACAACGACTCGGAGCTCGCAGTGGCGAACTCTATAGCGGCAGTCCAAGCAGGAGTCATGCACGTTCAGGGAACCATCAATGGTTACGGTGAGCGGTGCGGGAATGCAAACCTGGTCTCGGTTATCCCCGCGCTTATGCTGAAAATGGGGTACCGATCTATTCCAAAAGGAAACATCGAGGAGCTTACGGACCTTTCCAGGTACGTGGCGGAAATTGCGAATATCGGTCATTTCAAGAGGCAGGCCTATACGGGTCACAGTGCATTCGCACACAAGGGAGGCATGCACGTAAGCGCTATTCGAAGGCACCCGGGAACATACGAACACCTGGAACCTGAAACAGTGGGAAACCGGAGGAGAGTTCTTATCTCTGACCTCTCGGGGAGGAGTAATGTCCTGGAAAAGGCCAAGCAGTTTGGAATCAAGCTGAAAGGGAGTGATCCCCTGGCGTCCGAGATACTCGAGAAGATCAAGGATTTGGAGCACGAGGGGTACCAGTACGAAGGGGCGGAGGCTTCCTTCGAACTCATTCTCAAGAAAGCCATGAAAACCCATAAACCCTTTTTCAACCTGAAAGGGTTCAGAGTTATAGATGAAAAAAGGTCCGAGGATGGGGATCCCATCGCGGAAGCAACAATCATGATTGAAGTGGAGGGAAACATCGAACACACAGCCGCACACGGGAACGGGCCTGTAAATGCCCTGGACAATGCGATCAGGAAAGCTCTCACTAAGTTTTTCCCGGAGATTAATGAAATGGAACTCCTCGATTACAAGGTAAGGGTACTTTCAACTGGAGAAGGAACGGGGGCAACCGTACGTGTCCTCATAGAATCAGGAGATAAATCCGGGAAGTGGGGGACTGTAGGAGTTTCCCACAATATCATCGAGGCAAGCTGGCAGGCCCTGACGGACTCGATCAGGTACAAGCTTCACAAGGACAGGCAGGAGAAGAAATAACATTTCTTGAGAGAAGGCACATTATGGATAAGTACCCCTTTTATTTTTTCGCCATAGCCCTTGTTATTACCATGTCCTTCGCGGGATATAGCATAATTGGGAAACGTGCCATCGGTAAGGAGGAAGGGATCCTTTCCGTGGAAGAGATGAATAAG
>CAYSOQ010000249.1:0-2886 GCA_964432685.1 uncultured bacterium | reverse complement strand
TCTTCGGAGAAACTCGATGATATCCTTCACGACATAGTGGAAACAATCGCGGAGGGGCTGGGTGTAGATGTCTGTTCCATCTACCTCTTGAAGGAGGATTCCCTGGTGCTCATGGCTACCCATGGCCTTTCCCAGAATGCCGTGGGTAAAGTGATGATGAAGGTGGGGGAGGGGATTACGGGTTATGCCGCGGCAGGGAATGAACCTATAACAGTGACCGACGCAGCTGCAGACTCCAGGTATAAGCATTTCGAGGAGACTGAAGAAGATCGGTACCGGGGAATGGTTTCCTGCCCGATCAAGGACGGGGAGAGGCTTCTTGGAGTACTGAACGTGCAGACTGAAAAATTGAAGGCCTTCAACATATTCGAGGATAAATACATCAGGATTGTATCGAATCTCATTAAGAACTGCCTGATCATAAGAGAGAAACAATAGCCTGGTTCAGGCTAGGGGTGAAGTAGACGATGCTTTTGAGGGACCAGTATGAAAAGTTGAGTGCCCTGGTTGACAGGAGGGATGATGACGGTGTGGGCGCACTCATAACGACTCTCCACCCCTCCGATATCGCCGATTTTATAGAGGTCCTTGAAGAGGACGAGAAGAAGTACGTCTTCAGCCTTCTTGACGTGCGAGTTGCATCGGATGTAATTGCGGAACTCAATGTGGATGCCAAGGAGGAAATCCTTGATGATATCGAGTCTAACCGGCTAACGGCAATTGTGGATGAGATGGACTCCGATGATGCTGTGGAGATCTTCGATGACCTCGACCCGGCACAGAAAGCGGTTGTCCTGGAGGGAATAGACGAAGAGGACAGGGCCGAGGTAAAGGAGCTCCTGAGGTATGGGGAAGACACAGCCGGCCGGATCATGTCCCTCGAGTATATTTATATCTACGAGTTCCAGAGTGTCCAGGAGGCGATAAATCTTCTCCGGGCGAAAAGGGAAGAAATAGAGCAGATACACGTGGTATATGCGGTGAGCAAGGATTTCACCTTGAAGGGGATGGCTCGGATCGTGGAACTGCTCCTTGCAAACCCGGCCAAGCGGATTAGCGAGATCGTGGAGCCCTTCCCGGCCGTGATAAGGCCGGATACGGACCAGGAAGAGGTTGCGAAGGTATTCAAGAAATACGATGCTCCTTCCCTTCCGGTCGTCGATTCAAAAGGGAAACTCCTTGGGAGAATTACCTTTGATGATGTGATGGACGTGATCGATGAAGAGGCTACGGAGGATTTTCTGAGGCTCGCCAACGTGGATGTGGGGGAAAGGGTTTTCGCAGATCCTGTTTCGTCTGCTAAGAGCAGGATTCCCTGGTTGATGATGAACCTGGGGACTGCAGTTCTCGCCGCATGGGTGGTGGGGCTTTTCGAGAATACCATCGGCCAGTTCGCTTTTCTCGCCATGTTTATGCCCGTGGTTGCGGGAATGGGCGGAAATGCAGGGACCCAGACACTTACGGTTGTTGTGAGGGGAATGGCCCTGGGAGACCTGGATTACGGGGGAGCGAAGAAAGTTCTCAGGAAGGAAATTATTGTGGGAATACTAAACGGGGTGATTAATGGCACCCTGATGGGCCTAATCGCGTATGCGTGGAAGGGGCTTCCCATTGTTGGCCTGGCGATATTCTGCGCAATGGTGATAAATCTTTTCGTTGCTGCATCCTTCGGGACCATTGTTCCCCTTTTCCTTAGATTTTGGAAGGTTGACCCCGCCCTGGCGTCTGGCGTCATTGTGACCACCGCCACGGATTGCCTGGGTTTCCTCTCTTTCCTGGGTATTTCAAAAATATTGCTGGAGAGGTTTGTCGGTTAGCATCTGATGGCTAAAAGATCTTTCATCGAGGAGGGGGTGAAAGTCAGGGAAACTCCCCTTCGTGAATCCGACGTGATCATCGATATCTTCACCAGAGGTCTCGGCACTATCAAGGGAGTTGTCCGGGGACTCAGGAGGAGCAGGAAGAGGTTTCCCGGATCAATAAGGAAATTCTCCTTCTACCATTTTTCCGTGTCAGCAGGAAAGGGAGGCCTTTTCAACATATCTGGAGCTTCATACGCCTATGGGTTCGATGAATTGGGCCTCCATCTCGGTAGGTACTGCGCTGCCGATTACGGCCTGGAAATTATCTCCCGCTTTTATCCGGAAAATGTGTCCTCGATCCAGATTTTCGATTCCCTCGTGGAGTTTCTCTCAATGCTCAAAAGGGGTGGAGATATTTTCACTACAGTGAAATGGCTGGAGGTAAGGGTCCTTCACGATTCGGGCTATTTCCCTGATTTCGAGAGATGCAGCCACTGTGAATTACCCTTCGGCGAAAATGAGGGAGCTTACTTCAATCTTGAAACTCGACAGATATCTTGCAAATCATGTGATAAATTAGGTCATTATATACTAATTGATAATGTATTACGTAAGGATATAGTCAGGGCCCTCACCTCTCCCTGCTCCAGGTATTTCCTCCACGATCCCTCCAGAAAGGACCTTTACAGGAGGATCATTACTGACCAGGTCGTTGCGAAGATCGGGTTTTTTCCGAAAAGCCTCCTGGGTATGAAGCGGTAAAGCACGGGAAAATCTTGGTAAAATCCTTGTATTTCACATAGTTCTTGACATGTTATATCATAAATGATATTTTCGGATTGCTCCAATACATGTAGTTTTCTCAATCAATATATTTGGAGGTAAGTCGTGACATTTCAGGAACTTGTGATTGCCCTCCAGGAGTTCTGGGCGGAAAAGGGGTGTGTCATTCAGCAGCCCTATGACATAGAAGTGGGTGCGGGAACCTTCAACCCTGCGACTCTTCTCAGGGTTCTTGGTCCGGAGCCGTGGAACGTGGCCTATGTAGAGCCCTCCAGAAGACCCACAGATGGGCGGTACGGAG
>CAYSOQ010000248.1:0-2902 GCA_964432685.1 uncultured bacterium | reverse complement strand
CTATTCACATACAGTGGAGGCGGGATGGAGTTATTGCAGAGGTAGCTCTCAAGTATAATGACTCTGACCAGGAGACGGTCCTTTCTTTCGCTAACAATATTCATACCCACGAAGGGGGTTCACACCTTGTAGGTTTCCGGAGTGCCCTCACACGGGCGATCAACATTTATGCCAACTCGAGGAACCTTCTAAAAAATGTGAAGGAAAAAATCCAGGGGGACGATGTCCGGGAAGGGCTCAGTGGTGTAATAAGCGTTAAGGTTCCTGAGCCACAATTCGAAGGTCAGACAAAGACGAAACTGGGTAACAGCGAGGTCAAGGGACTCGTAGATTCCCTGGTATACGAAGGGTTGTCAAACTTTTTCGAGGAGAACCCCTCGGTGGTAAAGAAAATCGTCGAGAAGGGAGTGGATGCTGCGAGAGCACGTGAGGCCGCGAGAAAAGCGAAAGAACTTACCCGAAGGAAGGGAGCACTGGATTCGTCTACTCTCCCCGGGAAACTTGCTGACTGCCAGGAGAAGGATCCTGCACTAAGTGAGATTTTCATCGTAGAGGGGGATTCAGCGGGAGGAAGCGCAAAACAGGCGAGAGACAGGCGGTGCCAGGCGATCCTTCCCCTGAAAGGAAAGATACTGAACGTTGAAAAGGCACGATTTGACAAGATGCTGTCTTCTCAGGAAATACGGACACTTATTACTGCGCTCGGTACGGGAATAGGGAAGGATGAGTATGATCTGTCAAGGCTGCGTTACGGCAAGGTGATCCTCATGACGGATGCGGATGTAGACGGAGCCCACATCAGGACGCTTCTCCTCACATTCTTTTACCGGCAGATGAAGGAGCTGGTAGAAAGGGGGCACCTCTATATCGCACAACCGCCCCTCTATGGAGTTAAGAAGGGGAAGTCAATAAAATATGTCAAGGATGAGGAGGAACTGGAAGAACTGCTAATAGACCAGGGGAAGGAAGGAGTGAAGGTGTTGCGGGAGAAAGGTCCTGCAATTACAGGATCGAGGCTTTTTGCTTTTACCAGGAAGGTTGCTCGCTTCAAGAGCCTGCTCCTGAGGAAAGAACGGAAGGGCGTTCCTGTCCACCTCGTAAAGCTGCTTGCATTGAGAGGAGAACTTGACGGAGGCAAACTGGAAGACAAGGACTTTCTGAAAACATACTTTTCAAATCTCGGCGACCTCCTGCCCGGGTTGAGCGAGGATATTGACGCTTACTCCTTCGAGATCGATGAAGAGGAAGAAAATGGAACTTATTTTGTTCACATAGCCCTGAAGGAGAGGGGTGTAGAGAGGAACACGAGGATCGACTACCGATTCGTCAATTCAAGTGTTTTCAGGGAGCTCAAATCAATCGCGTTTACTCTCCAGAACACGGTTCCCCTGCCCCTGAGAGTAAAAATGAACGGGGACGAAGTGGAAGTCCATACATACCTCGAGCTTCTTGGCCTCGTCATGGAACAGGGGAAGAAGGGCCTCTACATTCAGCGATACAAAGGTCTTGGAGAGATGAACCCTGATCAGTTGTGGGAGACCACCATGGATCCTGAGACAAGGGTCATGAAGAAGGTTACGGTGGAGGATGCCCTATACACGGATGAAATTTTCACTGTCCTCATGGGTGACAGGGTCGAACCCAGGAGGGAATTTATCGACAAAAACGCCCTGGAGGTTTCTTTCCTCGATATCTGAGTGGATGAACCTCAAAAGAGGCGAATGATTAGCCGGGGAGAACTTGAGGTATGGCTACAGTAGATAAAATCTATCAGGTAAGCATCGAAGATGAGATGAAAAACTCCTACCTTGATTACGCGATGAGCGTGATCATTGGCAGGGCTCTTCCGGATGTACGAGATGGGCTGAAGCCCGTTCACCGCCGGATACTATTCGCCATGCACGAGCTAGGGAACGAATGGAACAAGGCTTACAAGAAATCAGCTCGCGTGGTAGGTGATGTGATCGGGAAGTACCACCCCCATGGGGATACCGCAGTCTACGATGCCCTTGTACGGATGGTCCAGGAATTTTCTCTTCGGTACCCCCTCGGGGATGGCCAGGGAAACTTTGGCTCTATCGATGGAGATTCTCCAGCTGCAATGCGTTACACAGAAGTCCGGATGACGAAACTGGCAGGGGAACTTCTCCGTAATATCGAGAAGAATACCGTAGACATGGTTCCAAACTATGACGGGTCCCTGAAGGAACCTCTTGTCCTCCCCGCCAGGGTCCCCAACCTTCTCGTAAACGGTGGGAGCGGGATTGCAGTGGGCATGGCAACGAGTATCCCCCCTCACAATCTCCGGGAGGTAGTGATTGGACTTAAGGCACTGATCGACAATCCCTCCATTACTAACGACGAATTGATGGAGTTCATAATGGCGCCTGATTTCCCCACAGGTGGGATCATCTATGGGGTAGAAGGGGTAAAGGAAGCCTACCGAACGGGAAGAGGTTCAGTCACCTTGAGGGCGCGTATATTTGTGGAGCAGGCCAAGAAAGGAGATAAAAAAAGTATTGTCGTAAACGAAATCCCATACCAGGTAAATAAGGCGCGGATGGTTGCACGGGTGGCGGAGCTCGTCAAGGATAAGACCATTGATGAAATCTCTGACCTTCGGGATGAATCGGACCGGGATGGAATGCGGGTTGTCTTCGAGCTAAAAAAGGACGCAATTCCTGAAATCGTACTGAACAAACTGTACAAACACACACAGTTGCAGAACAACTACGGGATCCAGCTCTTAGCCATCGCACGGAACCAGCCAAAAACCTTTACCTTGAAAGAACTCCTGGATGAATTTATCCACTTTCGGAAGGAAATTGTTACCAGGAGAACCCTCTTTGACCTGGATCGGGCCCGGGCAAGGGCCCACATCCTCGAAGGCGTTCCAATAGCA
>CAYSOQ010000247.1:0-2905 GCA_964432685.1 uncultured bacterium | reverse complement strand
ATCCCTGTCAGTCTACACAGCGATGGTGATCCTGACGTCTTACACCGAGCACATGACATATTGGGTGAGCGAGCCGGACAGGGGGCAGTCTGACGCGCTGAATAAAGGTCTGGAAGCCGCATCAGGTGAGGTCATCGGGTGGCAGAACTCGGATGATTACTACCTTCCGGGTGCATTCCATCTTGTTGGAGAGACCTTCAGGGAAAACCCTGAGATAGAAGTGATTTACGGGGATTATCTATATGTGAACGATGGGAACAGGATTTTGGGATCGAAAAAGTATGCCCCCTGTTTCGATATCAGGGAGTACCTCTATGTGGGGGCTAACATTTCGAACCAGAGCGTTTTCTTTCGCAGAGAGGCCCTCGAGAGGGTGGGGGGATTCGATGTGGACCTCCATTTAGCCATGGATTTCGACCTCTTCCTGAAACTTTCAACATTTGCGCGGTTCAAGCACGTTCGGACTTATCTCGGCGCCTACAGGGTTCACGGGGAACAGAAGGGGCAGAACCTTAAAGAAGAGGACAGGGAGGAGTACAGGTTAATCAGGGAGAGAGCAGGTGTGAAGGTCCGGGACGATATTCCGTGGAAGAAGCAGTATCCCGTCAGGAAATTTTACTACAGAACGAGACGGAACCTGATCAAGCTGACCTACACGCCCCTCTATCTGAGGGACCCTTATTACAGGGGGCTGTGAGAGGTTATCTAATCGAACAACTTTTCAAGGAAGGACAGGTACTTTTCAACGTTTATGTCCATACCGAAATGGCTTTTCCCTTTTCCGGCTGCCCGGGTACCCATCTCCTTCCGCAGATCTTCCGATTCGATCAATTTAGTAAGGCATTCTGCGAATTCGTTGGCATCTCCATCTACCAGGATGCCATTTTCGCCGTGATCGATCAGTTCTGCGAAACCGGAAGAGCCATAGGCTACGAAGGGAACCCCTGATGCCATAGCTTCCATGGCAACCAGTGATAGGCCCTCATTCTTCATAGTACTGGCCATTATATCCATCTCCATGTAGAAGACAGGGATTTGCTCATGGGGGACTTTCCCCCTGAAATGAATTTCTCCCCCTATTCCTTCCCGATGGGCTACCGACCTGAGATTATCCTCTTCCCCGTCTACTCCTTCTCCCACCAGGTGGATGGATATGCTAAAGCCCTTCCTCTTTAGCATTCCCCCTATTTCCAGAAGTTCCTCCTGGTTCTTGTCAAACCTGCCCACCATCCCGATCTTTACTGGCCCCTCAGTTTCGTAGTCTGTCTTCGCTCTGTCAAACAGAGCAAGGTCCACCCCTGGATTTATGACAGCTATTTTCTCCTCTAATTCGGGAAACCTGGAAGTTATGGAGCCCTTGACGAAATCGGAGATACAGAGGATGCCGTCGGTCATGGAAAGGGGAAGGCTGTTAGGGTGGTTCAAGTAACACTGCTGGTAGAGGACGAGTTTGGAACCCGTCACCTTTCTTTTTATGGTCCAACCTCTTAGAATGTCGTAATACCTGTGTACATGTACCACCTTTCTCCCGGAACCGACCAATCTCTGTTTCGAAAGAAATGATAGGTACCCTGATGCCGAGTAGGGTGCTTCATGCAGAGTATCCCGCATCTTTCCTCTCCTTGCATATTCCTTCCCTTCCCTTATGAATAGCCTGTGGCTGAACCCCCTTTTCACGAGGGCCCTTCTTAACAGTTCGAGGTATTCCTCTGCGCCCCCCCACCCCTTTGCCATGGATAGAATGATTATTTCAGGAAAATTTTCCAATTTACCCTGGACCTCTCCTTACCTCACCCTCGTACCTTCTCATAGTAGGCAAGATGGTTTTTCCCCATTACCTCCCTGGTATAGCTCCCCTCGACTAGATTTCTCCCTTCCGTTGCAAGGGAACACCTTTTCTGTTCGTCAGAGAGGAGCTTATCTATGGCCCCTGCAAGTTCCACTGGACCTCCTTCTACCAGGAGGCCTCCTCCTCTCTTCAGCATCTCCACATACCCGCCCGATCTGTAGGCGACCACAGGGGTTAGGGCTGCAAGGGACTCTATGTGGACTATGCCGAACCCTTCGTTCCTGTGAGTGGACACAGAGAGGTCCATGTCGTAATAGATCTCATGTATACGGCCCCTATCCACTCTACCGGTCAGTAAGATATTATCGCTCAGGCCAAGTTTGCTTGCTCTTCTCTCGATCGCCTCCATCTGGGGAGCATTCCCGCCTCCCACTAAGGCAACCGTCAGATCCGGAAACTTATCTACCAGATGTGATGCAACCTCCACGAGCTCTACCTGATTTTTCCAGAGTTCACCAACCATGCCAATTATTGGAAACCCCCTTCCCCCGAAATATATTCTTTCCCGGTGGGGGTCAAGCTTGCGTTCCACCTCCAGGTCGAAGAGCTCTATCCCGTAGTGTATCACCGTCGAGAGATCTGCTAACCCCATGTTGCGGGACAGGAAGGCATCTCTCGTGTATGCGGAAGTAAACAGGATGCCGTCCATTTTATTCAACAGGGGGAGCTTCCGGCCGGTGGGTGTGTGGAATACTGAAACTACCTTGGGTTTCTTTTTCAGAAAAGGGGCCGCCAGTTTCAGGGCGGCGTAGGTGGGCAATATATCATGTTCCCTGTTTATAGAGACCACATGGGGTGATGCGGAAAGGATGGCACTGAAAGTCTGGTTGATGGAAAATAATGCCCTCGGGCCGTCCCTGTCGATGGGGTATATGTCAAACCTGTCGCCTGGGAGGGTCTTATGGAGAATGCCACCTCTCCTCACCAGGAATGCGACTTCAACGGCTCCCTCCGTAAGCCATAGGGACAGATCCGTCAGGTGCTCCTCCGCACCGCCGCAGACGGGTGCGTTTGTCACGGTCACGAGCTCCAAGGCGCGGGCCCTGATTTTCCGGG
>CAYSOQ010000246.1:0-2909 GCA_964432685.1 uncultured bacterium | reverse complement strand
CTATCCAGGGGGAAGTAGAGCCTACGGACTGCGTCAGGGAGGGAGATAAAGAATGCGAGGCTTCTGTAGACCCCTCATGGTGCGGTCTCAGAGTCGTGATGGATGAGGTTAGGGTGAACCTTGAAGAGAGTATGAGGAAATGGACAATCAAAAAGATTGCAGATCTCGAGAGGGAGATGAAATTGAAATCCGACAGGGAGATCATGTATTACATTTGAATTCAACATAATTGAACAAGGAATATAAAAAGGAGGTAGCGTAATGAAATACGGAACGGATATTACGAAACTCGTGGGGAACACGCCTCTCGTGAGGTTGAACAAGTTATCAGAGGGTATAGATGCCACGGTTTTGGGTAAAATGGAATGCAATAACCCACTCGGGAGTGTGAAGGATAGAATTGGCGTATCCATGATCGAGGCTGCAGAAACGGATGGCAAAATCGGTAAGGGCTCTGTGATTATCGAGCCTACGAGTGGCAACACGGGGATTGCCCTCGCTTTTGTCTGTGTCGCAAAGGGGTACCGGTTGCTTCTCACAATGCCCGACACCATGTCGGTTGAGCGGAGAAAGCTTTTGAAGGCTCTCGGTGCCGAACTCTTCCTTACTCCAGGGGCCGAGGGGATGAAGGGCGCCATCACAAAAGCGGCAGAGATTGCTGAAAACACGCCCAATTCCTTTATCCCGCAGCAGTTCGAAAATTCTTCCAATCCGGAGATTCACAGGAGGACCACAGCCGAGGAAATATGGAGGGATACGGATGGGAAAGTAGATATCTTCGTGTCGGGAATCGGTACGGGGGGGACTATTACGGGTGTTGGAGAGGTGCTGAAATCCAGGAAAAAAGGGGTGAAGATCATAGCTGTAGAGCCAAGCGCTTCCCCTGTTCTCTCTGGTGGGAAACCTGGGCCCCACAAAATTCAGGGGATCGGTGGAGGATTCGTCCCCGAGGTCTTAAATACGGAGATTTACGATGAAGTTATTACCGTGTCTGATGAAGATTCCATGGTTACAGGCAGACGATTGGCGAAGGAAGAGGGGGTGTTCGTGGGAATTTCCTCTGGAGCTGCAGTCTGGGCAGCTCTTGAAGTGGCGAAAAGGCCCGAATCTAAAGGAAAAGTAATCGTCGTTATTCTCCCCAGCACTGGTGAGAGGTATTTATCGACACCGCTTTTTAACACAGAATGATAAAAAAATAAGGGGTGAAGATGAAAAGGGAAAAGGCTCTCTCAACGAGGATTGCAGGATTGGGAGTTGGCTTTGATCGCCAGTTCGGTTCGGTCAGTGTTCCTATCTACCAGACGGCAATATACAAGTATGAAAAATTTGGGGAAAACATGGAGTATGACTACTCCAGATCCGAGAATCCCACGAGGGCTGCAGTTGAAAGTGCCATACTTGAACTCGAGGGAGGGGCCAGGGGTCTTGCATTCTCATCGGGGATGGCTGCCATCACATCCCTCCTCCTCCTGTTCAAGCCCGGGGACGAATTGATCGTTTCAGATGATCTCTATGGTGGGACCTACAGGCTATTTCAGGAGATCATGCAGAAATATGGACTCACCTTTCATTACGTGGATTTCGAGGAAAGAGATCTGGTGCGTCATCTTCTGAAAAGAGGGAAAGTGACAGCCCTCTTCGTAGAAACACCTACGAATCCCCTTATGAAAATTGCAGATGTGAGGGCCGTGGTGGAGATGGGGAATGAATATGATGCCATGACCATCGTTGACAGCACATTTGCTACTCCCATTCTCATGCGTCCCATAGAGTTCGGTGCTCAGGTGGTGCTCCACAGTGCAACGAAGTACCTCGGCGGGCACAACGATCTCATCGGGGGGCTGATAGTGGCTGCGGAGGAGAAACTCGGTGAGCGCCTCTACTTCAAGCAGAAGGCAGCAGGGGCGATACTCGGGCCATTCGACTGCTGGCTTCTCCTGAGGGGGATGAAGACCCTGCATGTGCGTTTTGAAAAGGCCCAGGAAAATGCTGTGAAGGTATCTGAATACCTGATGGACTCCCCTCACGTGAAAAAGGTCTATTTCCCCGGTATCCCCGGCCACAAAGGGAATGACATCCATTTTTCCCAGTCAGACGGCCCCGGTGCCATGCTTTCATTCGAGCTCGAGGAGAATGTTTCCCTTCCGAAGTTTTTCGACTCACTGCAGGTTATCAACCTTGCAGAGAGTCTCGGTGGTGTCGAGTCCTTGACGACTCACCCTGCGACCATGACCCACGTGGATATACCTGAAAAGGAAAGGTTGAAAATAGGCATCACCCATCAGCTCGTGAGGCTATCCGTGGGGATAGAGGAGGGAGATGATCTTGTTTTTGATCTGAACCGGGCACTCGAGGCGGCATCGGCCTGAGGAGTCAGTAATCGATTCCTTTCTGGGGCTCTATATCCTGTCGATAGGCGTGTTTTATTTCCCTCATCTCTGTAACCGTATGGGCACGCCTTATCAGTTCCTCGTGGGCATCCCGTCCCGTGAGTACTATGTGCATAAGAGGTGGTTTCCCATCGAGGAGGCGAAGTACCTGTTCAAGGTCTACCAGCCCCAGGGAGAGGGCGTTGTTGACCTCGTCAAGGACGAGAATGTCGAAATCTCCTGATGAGATCTTCCCTTCTGCAAAGGAAATTGCCTCCTGTGCATTTTTCCGGTGCTCCTCGAATGGGTAAGGGTTTCCCAGTATCCCGCAAAACCCTTTTCCCGTTAGATGGCTTTCCACTAAGGGGGCGAGTTTCTTGATACCGTCAATCTCCCCGGCGTACATGTCTCCCTTCATGAAGTGGATGATACAGACTTTCAATCCGTGTCCGGCGGCCCTCACCGCCATCCCTAAAGCGGAGGTAGTCTTCCCCTTGCCGTTTCCCGTGATCACTACGACCAGGCCGATTTTCTTTTCAG
>CAYSOQ010000245.1:0-2912 GCA_964432685.1 uncultured bacterium | reverse complement strand
TCCGCAATGGCGGCGATGCGAAAGGGCTTCTTTAGAGAGTCGAGATATTCGACACTGTGGACCCGCCGAAGGTCGGGTTCTGTGGCCTCTTTTGGGGAGTAGAAGCGCTCTTTCCCTATGCCGGTACTCGTAACGAGATGTCGGTATATTCTCCCGTACTTCTTCGAATCGAAGGGGTGAAGGTTCTCGATCCCGTAAAGGCCGATATCGTAGTGGGGGGAGAAGACGATGGGTATCTTTTCGGTCCCGGACATGGGATCAGTGTATACCATTCTGACCTGACACCTATGCTTCCTTCGCAAACCGTTTAATCGGTGGCATAATAATCAGCAGATGTGCCAATAAACAGGAAAAGGGGGAAGTTCCCATGACGGGGAAATGAAGAATGAGACTCCGCCTGATTCTCATACTCCTCTCCCTCCTTGCCGTTCTTTCCGCATCAACGGCGGGATATCTCTATTATTCTTCCGTAGAGAAGACTGCACTCAAGGAGGCGGAAAAGGAAGTCGCCCTCCGGGCAGTGAGGATCCAGAACACCCTCTCCTCCTACCTCTCTGAAAACCTTAAGACGGTCAAGGCCCTGGCAGGGCTAAGCGAGCTTCGAGATGCCCTTACAGCTCCAGGCAGGAAGACGATGGAAAGAGCTAACGCGGTCCTCGATCACTTCGAGAAAGCGCTGTCTGCCGATGTCTGCTATCTGATGGACCGGCAGGGGAACACTGTGGCATCCAGTAACAGGAGCGATCCGGACAGCTTCGTTGGCCACAACTTTTCATTCAGGCCCTACTGGGAGATCGCAATACATGGAAGCCCGGCCACCTACATGGCGCTGGGGGTGCAGTCTATGAGGCGGGGGATCTACTACAGCCATCCGGTTTACAGGGAGGAAGGCCAGGCCCCCCTGGGAGTGGCGGTAATTAAATCGCCTGCGAGGATTATAGAAGACGAGTTCAGCAACACTTACGAAGGGACGGTTCTTCTCACCGACCCCCACGGGATCACCTTCATCACGAACCGGAAGGAATGGCTGTTCCGGTCGCTCTGGGAGCTCACTCCCGGGCAAAAGAAGTCGATCGCGGAAACGCAGCAGTTCGGGGAGGGGCCCTGGGAGTGGATAGGCATGAGTGTGAAGGATACCCACAAAGCCGTGGACAGGTCCGGGAAAGAGTATGCCATATTCGAGATGGAGGTGGAGCACTACCCGGGATGGAAGGTGATCTACCTGCGGGACCTGGACGACATCTCCGGAAAGTTCGCGAGGCCGCTTCTCAAAGCTTCAGGGCCCATTGTGCTTATCCTGTGCATTCTCGTGGGAGTTTCGGTCTTCCTTCTCTACCGAAAGGCGAGCGACGATATTGTGAGAAGGAGGGAGGCGGAGGAGGCCTTGAAGGCCGCAAAGGGGAAGCTAAGACAATATTCGGAAGATCTCGAGCGGCAGGTGAAGAAGAGGACGGGGGAGATAACGAGCATCCTCAAGTACACCCCGGCAGTTGTATACATAAAGGACAGGGATGGGCACTACACCTATATAAACTCACGCTACGAGGAGCTCTTTGGCGTACGAAACGAGGAGGTACGCGGGAAATCGGACGGCCAGATCTTTCCGGTGGAATATGCGGAACGCTTCATGGAAAACGATCAAAGGGTCTTAAGAGAGGGCAGGTCCCTGAACGTGGAGGAAGAGGTTCCCCACCACGATGGGGTCCACACATACCTGTCGGTCAAATTCCCCATATTCGACGAATGGGGTGCTGCCCTGGGGCTTTGCGGAATATCCACAGACATAACCGATATCAAGAGGGCCCGGGATCAGTTGAGGCGCCTCTCCGACAGCATCATGGAGGGACAGGAGAAGGAGCGAGCCGCCCTGTCACGCGAACTCCACGACGGCCTGGGACAGGTGCTTACTGCCCTTCGCATGGACGCGGTGTGGCTCGGGGAGCAGGTTGCAGGACAGGGCCAGGAGGCCGGGGAGAGAGTCCGTTCTATGTGCGACACGATTGACAGGGCCATCGACGAGGTGAGGCGCATGTCCGCCGGTTTACGGCCCGGTGTGCTTGACGACCTGGGAATAATCGATGCCCTCGATTGGTACACGGGCCAGTTTACGAAAAGAACAGGGATCGACTGTACCTTCCGCCATGATGCCCTACCTAAGCTTCCGGAGACCCTTTCCACGGCAATTTACCGTATCACCCAGGAGAGCCTGACCAACTCTTCGCGCCACGCCTCACCTACCAAGGTGGAGGTGTCCTTGAGGGAGCAAAATGGGACGCTAACCCTGATGGTGGAGGATGACGGCCGGGGATTCGACATTAACGGCCTGGACGAGACAGGGGGCCTCGGGATTGCAGGGATGCGGGAGCGGGCAGGGCTCGCGGGAGGATCGGTTGAGATCCTGTCACGCCCCGGGGAAGGGACGCGGGTGGAATTTCGCGTGCCTCTGGATATGGAAGGAGGAGATGAGGTTGATAAGGGTACTTCTGGCAGATGATCACAGCCTGGTCCGGGCGGGCCTCAAGCGCTTAGTCGAGGGAGCCGGTGATATGACTGTGGTGGCGGAGGCCTCAAACGGCCGGGAAGCAATCGAAAAGGCTAACGAATCGATGCCCGACGTTGCTGTAGTCGATATCTCCATGCCCGGCATCGACGGGCTTGAGGTCATAGGCCGGCTTACTGCACAGAATCCAAAACTACCGATCCTGGTGCTCACCATGCACGAGGAGGAGCAGTACGTGGTTCGGGCGATCGGTGCCGGAGCCAGGGGATACGTAACTAAGAGGTCTGCGGCGGAACAGCTTTTAAAGGCGATCCGCAAGATCCACTCTGGGGGCCGCTACCTCGACGAGACGGCCGCGGGGTCCCTCGCGATGAGGGTTTCAAGGGGCCCGAGCGAAAAATCCCCCCGTGAA
>CAYSOQ010000244.1:0-2937 GCA_964432685.1 uncultured bacterium | reverse complement strand
AATTTAATTGACACTCCGGGCCATGTCGATTTTACGGTTGAAGTAGAACGGTCCTTAAGGGTTTTGGATGGCGCGGTGGTAGTGTTTTGTGGGGTGGGCGGTGTCGAATCCCAGTCTGAGACCGTGTGGAAACAGGCAGATAAGTACCGGGTGCCGCGCATCGCCTTTGTGAACAAACTAGACCGGGTCGGCGCAGATTATTTTAGAGTGGTTGAAATGATGAAGGATCGTCTCAATGCGAATCCCCTGATACTGCAGCTTCCGTGGGGCCAGGAAGAATCTTTTAAGGGAGTGATTGACCTCATCCAGATGAAAGCCGCTGTCTATGATGAGGGCACGCTGGGAATGAACTACCATCGGGAAGAGATTCCTTCAGAACTGAGCGAGTTAGTCAAGGAATACCGGGAAAAGATTCTGGAAGTGGCTGCAGACTATTCAGAGAGCATAATGGAAAAATACCTGGCTGAAGAGGACATCACCCCTGAAGAGATTACGGCTGCCCTGAGAAGTGCAACCCTTGACCTGAAGATTGTACCTGTTTTCTGCGGGTCAGCATTTAAAAATAAAGGGGTACAGCCTTTACTGGACGGCATTGTTGACTTTCTCCCCTCCCCCAAAGAGCTCCCCCCGGTGACGGGGTTTAACGAAGACGGGGCAGAAGAAACGAGGGAAGCAAAGGCAAGTGCACCTTTTTCAGCCCTCGCCTTTAAAACGATGAATGACCCCTACATAGGACAACTCACCTTCTTAAGAGTTTATTCGGGATGCCTTAAGAAAGGTTCTACTATTTATAATCAGCGTAAACAGAAAAGAGAAAAGATACACCGAATCCTTAAGCTGCATGCAAATAAGAGAGAGGATATTGCCGAGATCTATGCTGGTGATATTGCTGCCATTTCTCTGAAATATACGACCACCGGTGATACCCTCTGCAGTGAAGATCATCCGATTGTTCTCGAACCGATGGAAATTCCAAAAACAGTGATGTCTGTTGCTATAGAGCCCAAAACGCGGGCGGATCAGGAAAAGCTGATGAGCTCCCTTAAGAAGCTGACAATGGAAGACCCCTCTTTTAAGGTGTACCTTGACGAAGATACCGGCCAGACTATCATTTCAGGTATGGGGGAATTACACCTGGAAATCATCGCTGATCGGTTGCTGCGTGAGTTTATGGTCAATGCCACTATCGGCATACCACAGGTTGCCTACAAAACAACTATTACTAAACAATGCAAGGTTGAAGGGAAGTTTGTGCGCCAGAGCGGAGGTCGTGGCCAATATGGTCATGTCTGGCTTGAGCTGGAGCCACTTGAGGGAGGAGCAGGTGTCACCTTTGCCGATAAAATTACCGGCGGAGTTATTCCTAAGGAATATATCGCTTCAATTAAAAAGGGGGTGCTGGAGGCTTCTGAGAGTGGAATCCTGGGGGGCTATCCAGTGGTCGACATGAGTGTTACCCTCTATGACGGCTCTTACCATCCGGTAGATTCATCTGAGATGGCCTTCAAGATTGCTTCCTCGATGGCCTTTAAAAAAGGAATCTCTTTAGGGGGATCCATTCTGCTGGAGCCCATCATGTCGCTGGAAATAGTTTCGCCTGAAGTGTTCCTCGGTGAGCTGATGGGAGATATTGCCTCCCGTCGAGGTAAGATTCTCTCTATGGAGGGGCACAAAAGTCTCTCAGAGGTCAAAGCCGAAATTCCCCTGGCGGAAACGTTCGGCTACGCAACGGCGCTACGCTCGCATACTCAGGGAAGAGCTAATTATACTCTTTCTTTTCTTCGCTATCAGGAGACACCCAGTTCTATTGCTGACAAAATTTTATCAAGCCATGATGCGCACACAAGAACTCTTTCAACCTAGAACAGGAGGCAACGGCCATGTCAAAGAAGAAATTTGAGAGGACAAAACCCCACATCAACATAGGGACCATCGGTCACGTGGATCACGGCAAAACGACTCTCACCTCAGCCATCACCAAGCTACTGGCTATGGGGGGCGGGGCAGAATACATGGCATATGACCAGATAGACAAAGCCCCGGAGGAGAAGGAGAGGGGATTAACCATAGCGATAGCCCATGTGGAGTACCAGACAGAGAATCGGCACTATGCACATATAGACTGTCCGGGGCACGCCGACTATATCAAGAACATGATTACGGGGGCGGCGCAGATGGATGGGACGATACTGGTGGTAAGCGCGGCAGACGGGCCAATGCCCCAGACACGGGAGCACATCCTGCTGGCGAGGCAGGTGAGGGTTCCCTCGATGGTGGTATTTTTAAACAAGGCAGACATGGTGGATGACCAGGAGCTGATGGAGCTGGTAGAGCTGGAGGTGAGGGAACTGTTAAGCAAGTATGAATTTCCCGGGGATGACATCCCGATCATATCGGGGAGTGCGCTTAAGGCAATGGAGTGCAGCTCGGAGGATCCTAATGCAGAGGAGTACAAGTGTATTCGGGACCTTATGGCTGCAGTAGACAGCTATATACCGCAGCCGACAAGAGAAGTAGACAAGCCTTTTTTGCTTCCGGTAGAAGACGTATTCACTATTTCGGGGAGAGGGACAGTGGTAACCGGACGGGTAGAGAGGGGAAGAGTGAAGGTAGGCGAGGAAGTAGAGATCGTGGGGATTAAGCCGACGGTGAAGACGGTATGCACCGGGGTGGAGATGTTCCGAAAGCTGCTGGATGAGGGAGAAGCGGGAGACAACATCGGGGCGCTGCTTAGAGGGACGAAGAGGGAAGACGTGGAGAGAGGGCAGGTGCTGGCAAAACCTGGGTCGATAACCCCGCACACCAAGTTCAAGTCACAGGTATATATACTGACCAAGGAAGAGGGGGGAAGGCACACGCCATTTTTCAATGGATACCGGCCCCAGTTTTATTTCAGGACAACGGATGTAACGGGAACGGCGACATTACCGGAAGGGG
>CAYSOQ010000243.1:0-2962 GCA_964432685.1 uncultured bacterium | reverse complement strand
ATCAGAGAGTGTATCAACCAGTTAGACGCGGAGTGCAGGGAAGTAGTCATCCTTAGGGACCTTCAGGGGTTTTCTTACGGGGAGATAGGGAAGATCCTGAATATCCCATCAGGTACTGTAAAATCAAGGCTTTTTCGGGGTAGAGACGCATTGAAAGTAGTGCTCAAAGATATTCTGGAGGAATTTTAGATGAGCTGTGAATCGATCCGCCAGGAATTATCGGCCATGATGGACGGGGAAATCGGCGGCGTGGAAAAGGAGAGAGTGAGGCTCCATCTTTCAAGCTGCGGGGAGTGTTGTGAATACCTCGAAGAACTGAAGAAAACGGTAGCTAATCTAAAAACAGTGGAGGATATTGAACCACCACGATGGCTAAAGGATAAGATAATGGAACAGGTCAAGGCTGAGAAGGTAAGGCCAACTTCCCTTTTTGACCGTCTCTTCCGTCCACCCTCCTTTAAAGTTCCATTAGAAGCTGCTGCGGCCTTACTGGTCATCGTGACGGCAGTTTTCCTATACCGAGGCGTAATTAATGACAAGGACGTGAAGGCCCCCTCCTACCAGGAAGGAAGAAAAATGGCATCCAGCGAGAAAGCGGCTCCCGCCAAGGAAAGGATGGAAATAAAAAAAAGGGTTGGAGGGAGAGTTGATGGGGTTGAGCCCTCCCCCTTAAGAGCAAAAGAAGGCAGGGCCTATTCCCTTCTAGCCCAGAGGAAACATATATATTTTCTGCTTTCAGTGGGTAGCCTGGAGAACTCTGAGAGAAACATCCTTGCCGGGTTGCGGAAAATCGGCGCGTCTTTATCCTCGCGGAACACAACTGGAAAGGTCATTACACTGTTCGTAAAAGTCCCCCGGGATAAGCTTAAAGAGTTACGAAATATACTGGATGGGGTGGGAATACTCACTGAAAAAGGAAAAATAGCGGGTGGCAGTACTAATATAGAAATCAGGCTGAAACTCGTGTATACCCCGGAAAAGAAGCGTTAGGAATTCACGGATTTCACACACAGCCATATCACTCTGGCAATATTTCCCATTATGTCTTTTAGGTTCTTTCGAGAGTAGTTGGGAACATTTTACCCCTAACCGCTGTCTAACTCATCAACAGAACATTCTAATTCTGAAAGGAGGCACAAAATGGAGAAGAAAAAATATTTTATTTCATTCACCCTTATGTTGGTTCTGCTACTTGGCTGCGCAGGGAGTGCAATTTCCCGGTCGGAACTGGGAAAGGGCACCACTACCACTCTAAAGGACCAGAAAAGCGTTGCCCTCACCATTTACAATGTAAACCTCGGCCTGGTAAAGGACGTTCGGCAAATCAGCCTCCTAAGAGGGGAAGGTGAGCTGAAATTCATGGATGTTTCTTCGAAGATAGATCCAACGAGTGTCAATATCAGGTCTCTTGTAGCACCCGAGAGCCTTTCTGTCCTCGAGCAGAACTACGAATATGACCTTCTAAACCCCCAGAAGCTGATGGACAAATATGTGGGGAAGGAGGTGAGGCTTTTTTACAAAAACCCCTATACGGAGAGGGAAGAGATAGTCAGCGCAACCCTCCTTTCCAATAACGGAGGGCCAATCTACAAGATTGGAGACGAAATCACTTTCGGATACCCCGGCAGGGTAATATTCCCTAAACTCCCGGGAAACCTCATTTCAAAACCCACCCTGATATGGAAACTGGATAACAGGCTGAAGAAAGCGCAGACCATCGAGGCATCCTATCTTACAAATGGGATAAACTGGCGCTCCGACTACGTGGTAACACTGAACGACAAAGACGACATGGCCGATATGACCGGCTGGGTGACTGTTAACAACAAGAGTGGAGCCACCTATAAAAATGCGAAGTTGAAACTCGTCGCGGGAGATGTAAACCGGGTTAGAGATCAAAGGGGCTATAAAGACAGGATGCTCCGTTATGCCGCGAAGGAAGCGAGCCCCGCAAGGCCCCAGTTCAAGGAAGAGGGATTTTTCGAATATCACATCTACACACTTCAAAGGCCCGCAACGGTAAAACAGAACCAGACCAAACAGATAAGCCTGATAAACGCCTCGAAGATACCAGTGAGAAAGGAACTTCTCTTCCAGGGGGCCCAATACTATTTCAGGGGCCGTTACGGGGATATGGTGTCCAACCAGAAAGTAGGGGTATACGTGGAAATCGACAACAGAAAGAAGAACAACCTCGGGTTGCCCCTTCCGAAAGGGAAAGTTCGAGTATACAAGCACGACAGTGAGGGGAGCCTTCAATTTGTGGGGGAAGATTCAATCGATCATACCCCTAAGGACGAAAAAGTGAGGATCAAATTGGGGGAGGCCTTCGATGTGATAGGGGGGAGGAAGCAGACAGACTGGAAGAAAATCGCCTATGACACCTATGAGGCAGCCTACGAGATTTCCCTCCGTAACCATAAGAAGAAAGATGTTCAGGTAAAGGTAATTGAACCCATTCCGGGGGACTGGAAGATCCTATCCTCCTCCCACACGTATGTAAAAACAGAAGGACACACGGCACAGTACATGGTTCAAATACCAAAAGACAAAGAAGTAAAGATCACCTACAGGGTGAGAATGAAATTCTAAGCAGCCAATAAAAGGGAGCGGGGCATTCTCCCCGCTCCCAATTCATGAAAATTTTCAATCCCTGTTCACTTCGAAGCGGAGATATCGGACCATCCTTCACATGGATCTACCCCATCAGTCCAGTTCCAAACGATAGTCCCATTGAAGTTGTTCGAATCAGTTATCGTGAAATTTGATAAGGAACCATCGATAGTAGTTGTCCCTCCTGAATCAGGGAAACTCCCTGAGATCCAGAAGCTGCTCCCGCTCACCAGCCCGGTGAAGGTGCCTTCCAGGGTACCCACCGACAATGAATTTCCCGTCTGTGTAACAGTCCATGAATAGTTCTCCGTGTTAACAGATCCCCCGCATCCATCGTGAACGGTAGCAA
>CAYSOQ010000242.1:0-2966 GCA_964432685.1 uncultured bacterium | reverse complement strand
AGATGGGAGGCGATATGAATGCCGGGAGATGTCCCAGGACATCCGATGGGGGGCGGTGGGTTGGGGGCCTACTCGGCTGTCTAACTCTTTTGTTTCTCCTCTCCTGTTTTCCCCAGGGCGGATATCCGGAAGGGGAACGCGGACATGATGTGATGAAAGAGAAGGAGAGAAAGTCTTTGAGGAAATCTGTGACACCTCCCGGAGATGAACCGGTTTATGCCGTGGGGTTTTCAGTCCTGGAAGAAGAGTCTCGTGATTTTGAGGGCCGTTCTACCAAGATTCGTCTGGCGGTCTGGTATCCCAGTAGCGGAAGTGTATCGGACTATCGCTATTTTTATGGCAAACATCCTGTGAAGACTCAGGTCGTTTTCAAAGGGCCGGTGGCACGGGGACATTTCCCCCTCATTCTTTACTCACATGGTGCAACGGGGTGCGGGTTGAGCATGGCCTTTCTTTCCGAGGCACTTGCCGCCGACGGGTTTATCGTTGTTGCTCCTGACTATCCCGATGAATACTACAACTGCAGGACACAGGAAGAACTGCCCCGTCGCCGGATTCGCTACAAACTGAAGATGTTAAAATGGGCAAAATATATTAATGAAGTCTTCCGATCGGGTGCGGCGAAGCGAGCCACCTTTGATTACCGCCCACGTCTGGCCCATGCTGCAATAGACCGGATGATTCGCGAGAACAGCAAACCATCTTCCCTGTTTTACGGTAGCATTGATACAGGCAAGGTCGGGGCAGTAGGGCATTCCTTCGGTGCGTGGACCAGTTTCCTGCTGGGAGGGGCGGACCCGGTCTATCAGGACAGGCGAATCGATGCTGTCGTTTGTTTCTCCAGTCCTGTGCATGAAGGTGTCTATGCAAAGTCCGAACTGAAACGTATCAAGGTCCCTTTCTTGATTATGTATGGTGAGAAGGAGAAGAAATCACGAGGGAGCCAGGACCGGGACCTTCTCTTTGATTCCCTGTCAGGGCCGAAGTATCTGGTGGAGATTCGTAAGGCGGATCATTTTACCTTCTCTGGAGGTATCCGGGAAGAATATCCAATGATGAAAGACTACCGGGAAAAGGACAAAAGACGCAAAGTGATTGTGGACTATACCAGAGCTTTCCTACGCTATTATCTGTTGGGAGATCAAGCTGTGTTCACAGAAGTGACTCACCGAGAAGGTGATGTTGGATTGTTTCTTCACAATGAGAGTCAAAATGAAATCAAGAAAAAAAATAAGAAAGAACGTTGAAATGGAAGAAGACAGGAATGTGAGACTGTCCGGGCTGTCCGGAACACCGATGACAAGGAGTGAATGAATATGGCCAAAGCGAGAACAGGCAGGATGAGCAGGGGGATGCGTTTGTGGGGATGGCTCTGTTTATTGGTGCTTGCGGGAAGCCGTGGTGGAATTGCATCACCGTTGTTGCACCTTTCGGACATCCTCACAGAGGCACGGCAAGCCAATATTGATATCCGTGTCTCAAAGGAGAAATTGAAAGAGGCCGAGGCGATGCGCAAAGAGAGGTTTGCAGCATTTTTCCCGAAGATCAGCCTCAATAGTTATGGCTCCCATGCGGCAGAGAAGGCGGCTGTGACTATTGAAAAAGGGGCCTTTGGGAATTTTTTCTCACTCCCGTTTCCCAGTTCGGATGTTGAAATTGAGGAGGGGAAGAAGGATAATGTGCAAGTTGGCGTGAAGCTTGAACAACCTGTCTTTACGGGAGGGAAATACTATTATCCCTTCCAGGTTGCGAAGGCAGAGGAGAAGGTTCGGGAGTCCGGTGATCAATGGACCATAGCGGAAACATTGCTGGAGGTAGAAAAAACCTATTTCGATGTCTTGAAATCCAAGGACCGAAAAAGGTTTGCTGAGAAACATCAGGCAACACTGGAATCCCATGCATCCGATGTTGAGGTGATGTTCCGCCATGGTCGCATTACGCGCAATGATGTGCTCAAGGCAAAAGTAGACCTCGCCCGGGCCAAGAAAATAGTTAGAACAATAGACCATGACCTCCGGCTGGCGCAGATGAACTTGAACGTCATGCTGGACAGGCCGCTGGAGGAAGAATTGAATCTGGCGCCCGTCGGCCCTCTGTCTCCGATCTCATTTTCACGGGAAGAGGCCGTGCGGAAGTCCCTTGCTCACCATCCCCTCCTTGAGCGGGGGCGGAGTATGGAAGACAAGGCACGATGGAACCGAAAAATTTCCGAAGCCGGTTACTGGCCGGATATTATTTTCACGGCAGAGTACTTTAAACGTACCGATCAACCTGTCTATCCTGAAGACAACTGGTATGTGATGATGAATTTGGATTGGCCGATCTGGGAATGGGGCCGTACCAGTCAGAAGGTTTCAGCAACGCGGTCGGTGGAACGTCAGAATACGTTGGCCCTGTCCGAACTGGAGAAAAAGATCACTGTGGAAGTCAGTGAGAAATGGCTTTATATCCTGGAAGTAGATGCGCAAATGGAAGTGGCGGAGGAAACCCTCTCCTTTGCCCGGGAAAATCTTCGAGTCACTCAAATGGAGTTTGCCTCAGGAACAGGAACATCGACGGAAGTTCTGGAGGCAGAGGAACTTCTTCTGAAATCGGAATCCGATCTTGTTGATGCCAAATATAATGCACACTATGCACGTGCCATGTTGTATCATGCCATGGGAATGCTTGATGGGCGGCCGGAAGATGGAAAAGATAATGTTAACGACTCCAGATCCTGAGAGAAAAACAGTGGTCCACTTGCGACCGGATGTGGAACTGTTTCCTGTCCCCGAGAAGGGAAGACTGCGATATTACCTCAAAGCTCCGGGTGAAGGAGGGATGTTGGAACTTGGCGAAAATGAATATATCCTTCTGCGCCTTCTTTTGGAAGAGGCTACTGTGCAGGATGTCTGCCGCCGCTTCAATGAATCCCAAGGGCTCATTCCGGAATCTTCCAAAATCAAAGCGTTTGGGGTGCAACTGGG
>CAYSOQ010000241.1:0-2969 GCA_964432685.1 uncultured bacterium | reverse complement strand
AATCAGGTGCTCTCGCGCCGACCGATAAAGACCTATCGAGGTAGTCCGTGAAGATCCACACGATCAGTTTACCCGGGGCAATGGAGGTTCCACCTTTAGTTGAAAGGAGCCCCGAGTGACCGCTATTAGTAATCCCTTGAGTGAAGAGAGGGTTGCTTATCTCGATGGGAAATCCACTTTCAGGGGTGAAAAGCACCAGAAGGCTGAAAACAATAATTGCTGTGATTTTTCCACATTTATTCATCTTTTCCTTCCCGTTCCGGCCACTCTCCGGCATTTTCGGTTAGCCTCCCGTTCCCGGGGAGGGGCGGTAAAAACGCAGGATAAACCTCTTTACAATCAAGAAGTTAGCCAATATATGAAAAGAATTGGAGAAATGTTTTTGTTTCATGAATTTACAAGTAAAATCAGCCTGTTAAAACATATCATTATTCATTAATAATGGCAATTCCAGTCAAACAGGCAGATTGATATATGCGATATGTGTGTAAAAAATTACCTAATATTGGGAAATATTTTCTTTTGTTAGGACAGTCCCGGTAATCACAGGGAGGAATTAATTTGAGAAGTACCTGAAAATATAAGTATTATCGACAGGAATGATTTGCTGTGTGGTTTGGAATATTAATTGCTATTATCCTGTTAGATTCCATAAGGGATGGGTACGTTAATAAAATAGGTTACACAAAAGGGGATTATATGAGGGGCAAAAATATTTCTGCCTTCCACAGATGCCTGATATTGTTCACCATTTGTTCCCTCGTGCTCCTATTTTCTAAGATTTCCGAATCGTCTGAAAGTGTACCATCCCGTGAAAAAAACCATCATTCATACAAGGTAGCCCTGCTGGAGGTTGCCAGCACTATTCACTTCGTAACCGACAAAGACTTAGTGACGGTACCGGAAAATACCAGCACCAATTTCAATGTCAGGCTTAGCGAGAGGCCGGTAAGTACCGTGACAGCAACGGTCAGCAGGCTTGATGGAGATCCTGATATCTCTGTGAAGAGTGGGGCGGCACTCACCTTTACTCGCAAAAACTGGAAACAAAATCACAAGGTTACACTTTTCGCTGCGGAAGATGCGGATGGGACGAACGGAACCGCCACTATCCGGGTGAGCGCAATCAATATCCCCAATAAGGATGTTTCAGCAGTCGAGGAGGATAACGACGAGATTTCATTCATCACTGATCTGGGTGAAGTGACAGTCCCGGAAGGGGGGACGGGCACTTTTAAGGTAAAGTTGAGTATCCAGCCCCCAAACGGTGTGTCTGCAACTGTTGAGAGGGTGAGCGGTGACAGCGACATAACCGTGACCTCCGGATCATCTCTTTCATTCGATACTTCGAATTGGGACACCTATCAGACGGTGACACTATCTGCTGCGGAAGACCCTGATGGGGAAAATGGTTCTGCCACCATCGGTGTGAGCGCAACAGGTATTATTGGGTCAGAAGTCAACGCTACTGAATCGGACAACGAGTCGATCCACGTAACCTCCCCTGTTGGGGGAGAATCATGGTTCCAGGGATCCTCCCACGAAATCTCATGGAGCGGGAGTCCCGGGATAGATTCAAATGTTGTTATCGAACTCTACAAGGGGGGGACACTTGAACAGGTAATCATTCCCAGCACCCCCGATGACGGGTCTTACATATGGAACATTCCCCTTGATCAGTTATCCGGCTCCACTTTCAGGGTGCGAATATCCTACTTATCCGATGGTTCGATCTTCGATGTAAGCGACGGAAACTTCACGATTGCAGATGCCGGCCAGGACGGGGACGGAGACGGAGTTGCAGATGCTGAGGAGATGGGGCCTGATGGAGACGATGGTACTTACGATGGAAATAATGATGGAACTCCAGACAGCGAACAGGACACTGTGGCTTCTCTTCATACCTTTGGAGGGGGCCACTATGTCACAGTTGAATCCCCCCAGGCTCTTGGAAATGTCCAGGCTGTCAAACCCCCAGCGGGCCTTCCGCCTGATGTGGCCTTCCTATACGGCTTTTTAGGGTTTTCAGTTTCAGGACTCACCCCTGGCGGAGCCACCTCCGTGACGCTATACCTCGATAGCGAGAGCAGCGACGTGTATTATAAATATGGAATGATACCTGGGAGCAGCACAGAGGAAGTGTATGAATTCTCCTATGACCCTGAGACTGTGACGGGTGCCGAGTTTGATGGCTTCACCGTAATTCTCCACTTTGTGGACGGGAATTTAGGAGACGATGACCTGTCCGCAAACGGTACAATCACGGATCAGGGAGGGCCGGGGACCATTGGTGTGTCTCCACCTGAGGTCCTGGGTAAAGATTGTTTTATTGCCACCGCCGCTTTCGGGTCGGTGGATGCCCCCCGTGTGCGCCTCCTCAGGGAGTTTCGGGACAGGGTCCTTTTGAAATTCAGGTCTGGTAAGTGGTTCGTAAGCAAGTATTATCGTCATTCTCCTCCTCTCGCCAGATGGTTGTCAAAGCATGAAACCGCAAGGGTAATCGTACGTTATTTACTCTTGCCGGTGGTATTCACGGCCTATCTAATGTTGACCTACGGCGTTACCTTCACCCTTCTTATTTTCCTGATATTGACGGGGTTCCCACTCTTTTTTGCCATGAAAACAGTCCGGCAATAATCAGTTCCGAGTTCCCAGGTCCCTGTTCCCAGAAATATCCCCATTGGTGAAAACTGTTCGTTTCAATCGACACAAGTTTCAACTACACATGTTTCAAGAAAAGAAGTTTCATGAACCCCGGTGGTTCCTTTTAACTTTGAACTATTTCAGGTTTTTCTAGGAATTAGGAACTCGGAATTAGGAATTTCCATCTCTCAACAACTGTTCCCGGTTTAACTGGGATCTGGGAACTTTGAACAGGGAACTACTACCTCACAAATGAATGTGTATCTTCCCCGTTAAATGTTTCCGGAAGGTTTTTAGGGATCGTTTGGGATGCCCCGTATATTCCC
>CAYSOQ010000240.1:0-2977 GCA_964432685.1 uncultured bacterium | reverse complement strand
CGTAACTGGAAGAGTTGAGTTGAGACGAGATTGCCAGGGCACTGTATATTTCTGCCGGCAGGGTAATGTCGAGGCTTCATTACGCAAGGGGAAGGCTGCGTGAGATCATCGGGGATTACGTGAGGGAAGAATGATGGCTTGCCAGGAAATGAGAAAGAAGATTGAACTCAAGAGAGATGGGGCCCTGGATCCAGTGGAGGGACCCATTGTTTCAGGGCACCTCGAAGAGTGCTCACCTTGCAGGGAATACCAGCGGGTGACTGCCCAACTCGGCGAGAAGATCAGGGAGTATATATCTTACGAGGTAGGAGCACTACCGGAAAATGCGATACTCAGCCGGGTGGAGGCTTCCTTGGGGGAGGTGGAAAGAGGAAGTGGAGGATGGGTTTCAAGGTACTGGAAGGTGCTTGTTCCCGCACTGGCGGGGGCTATTGCACTCTCCCTGATTCTGTTTTATCCTTCCAGTAAGGAACAGAAAATAGCGGAAAAAGCCGATGTTATTCATAGGGAATATGCCAGGAGAGATGGACGGTTGAACTTTGCTGCTACGGTAGAAAGCCTGGAGGCGAGGGATGCCGAGGTGGTTCTAGTTGATCGAGGTGTGGAAAACCCGAAAGTGATCTGGATCATCGACAGGGAGGACATGTGAGTCGTCGGATCTGTGGAAAAGCTCTTTTCCTCATTATTATTATGTGCATGGTAAAGGGGAGTGCGGCAGTTGCAGGGGAAGATGTTTCCCTCGATGTACAGGTAGTGTACGCATCATCCGAGAGGGTGTTTGTGGATCCTACCCTCGTGTCCCTCAAGAAGAAGCTCTCCCGATTGTTTAATTACTCCTCTTTTGAGATAGTCTCGAATATAACTCGCAGGGCAGTTAAGGGAGAAACGGTAGAATTTGTCATCCCTGGCGGCCGGGTCATGAAGATCGCCCTCCTTGAGACCGGAAAGGTCAGGGCCCGTCTTAACGTCCAGATATTTGAAAAAAACAGGGGTTTCCTGAGTACCGTTCTCAGAATGGAGCGGGGATCCCTTGTGATGGTGGGCGGACCCTCTTACCACAAGGGTGTTCTCATTATTGTAATCTCCGCACGGTGACTTTAAGGACTCCTCAAGGGGAATCATCCGTTTAACCTGGAAAGGTAGATAGGGGAAATTTCAGATAACTTCTCCCGGTTTCACATTCTCAGACACGACTTTTTTTAATCTCCCCTCGTTTCCATGAAGCGCCTTATTCCGCTCCCCGAGGATAAAGGAGTAATCGTCTTCGAGGGGGCATTTTCCCTCGAGGCATGGGTGGCAGGCTTTGCATGAGAGAATATTTTGGACTGTAGCCGTATGATCTTGAGCTCCTCTATACCTCCCGCCCAGGCAATATGCCTTGCGGCGAGGTAGAAGTTCCCGAGCCTCCGGGGGCTTCCCACGAGTGCTAGGGCTCCACCCATATTCACCTCCTGTGGACTCTCCTTTTTTACGCTACAATATAGCGTCAGCCTGGATGTTCCGGACAAAATCTACCAGATGGAATAATGGGGGAAGAGGTAAGGGTGTACCGGCTCAAGGAGGAAAACAAGCGGATCAGGGATATGTTCTCTGGAATATCTGCGAGGTATGATCTCCTGAACAGGTTTTTAAGCCTCGGCTTCGACAGGAAGTGGAGGAGGATTGCCGTACGGGAAATCATGAGACGGAGTGGAGGAGTCCATCTCGACCTGGCCTGTGGGACAGGAGACGTGGCTCTGGAGATTGTGAGGCAGATCGAGGGAGCAACAGTTATTGGAGCTGACATTTCCCTTCCCATGATCAGACGGGCTGTCGAGAAGGTGAACAAGAAAGGGGTTGGAGGCCATGTTTCCTTCCTGAACTGTGCCGGGGAATCCCTGCCATTCAGGGACTCCACATTCGACTCGGTTTCTATTGCCTTTGGGATTAGAAATGTGGCGGATAGAGAACGGGCACTGAGAGAGATGGTAAGGGTTCTCAAAAAGGGGGGGGCCTCCATGATCCTCGAATTTTCCCTTCCGGAGAGATTCATATTCCGTCGATGCTACCTTTTTTACTTCAGGATTCTTTTGCCTTTCCTGGGGGGAGTGCTATCAGACAGGAAGGCGTACCGATACCTACCCGACTCGGTCCTTGATTTTCCTCCCAGGGAGCATTTCATCAGGATGATGGAAGTAAACGGATTTGCGAATGTGAGGGGCCGCGGACTTTCCACCGGCATTGTCACCCTCTACGTAGGGGAGAGGGGGAGTTGAGAGTGTTTCTTCGGGCTCGAATACATGGTGGAATCTCGTGCACGCTTCGCCACATCTAAGTATAAAATTGAATGGAGCATGAGTAAAAATTGCAAAGGAGGAACAATATGGATTTTGCATTGTTGGATTCGTTGATGTTTTTGGGAGGATTTCTTGCCGCTCTACCGGTACTCGCTCATTGTGAAGTACCCTGTGGAATCTATGATGATGATGCGAGGTTCACCCTCATCGCGGAGGATATCACTACAGTAGAGAAAGCAATGGGGCAGATCATGGAGCTTTCCACCGAAGGCTCAAAAAATCACAACCAGATTGTCCGGTGGGTTACGAACAAGGAAAAGCACGCAGAGCGTATACAGGAAACTGTGTACCAGTATTTCATGACCCAGAGAGTTAAGCCGCCTGAGGAAAAGAAGGGGAAGGAATATGAGGGGTATGTAGAAAGAATTTCTCTCCTTCATGAGATCCTCATCTATGCGATGAAGGCGAAACAGGGGACGGACACTGGTGATGTTGACCGGATGAAAACCCTTCTGACGGATTTTAGGAAGGCCTACACAGGGTAACAGGAGAGAAACTGGGAACTATTTCTGATTGATGGTAGTTCCGAATTCCTAATTCCTGATTCCGAGAAAAACTGAAAAGGGATGGTAGTTCAAAGTTCAAAGGGAAACCGGGTTTTCATGAAACTTCCTTTGTTGAAACTGGCATATTTGAAGGTA
>CAYSOQ010000239.1:0-2981 GCA_964432685.1 uncultured bacterium | reverse complement strand
CCGAGACCGATCTCGTATGCCGTCTTCTGCTTGAAAAAAAAAAAAAAAAAAAAGAGAAGCACAGAAATGTGGAGATCGTGTGCACACGCAGTGTAGTGTCGTATGTGTGTAGAGTGTGCGCGGAACAGGCGAACGCTCTTTTGCATGTTTTAACCCGGGAAATTCACAAGGCTGTCCCCAAAGGAATCCTTCATAAGAACAACGCCTCAAGAAAGGTATCCCGCCTCTCTTTTCTATATCATTCGATGGAAAAGGGAAGCTCAGAGGGCTGAATCACCTCCACTACCTGCAATTTTCGATACGGACACGAGAAAGTTGAGGAAAAGCTCTCTGGAACTTTGCTTGCTCATCCCCTTTATCTCCCTGTCTAAACACGAAAGTAGATGAAGGATTATCAATGTTTTTTCACGCTCCTTCCTACTCTTCCTGAAGGAAAGTTCCCGGTTGATTATCCATTGGAAGGCACCAAGAGTCTTCAGAATCTCACCCTCCATACCAGTCGAAGCATAGTCATATAATTCCGCGATCCCCCTTTTCCTTTCCCGCCCCATTACTCTCTTGAGAGATTCGAATATCTTGATCTCCCTGGTTTCACCGAAATGATGAACATAATCTTCCATGGTGAAAGTGGTATCCCTGCCCATGGCGACACAAATCTTTTCCAGTGTGGACTTAAGTCTTTGGGGGGTTTCCCCGGACAGGAGAACTAACGTTTCGATTACCTGGGGGTCCGAAGATATCCTGTTCTTCTTCAATACCTCTCTGACATAGTTGGAGGCAATCTTTTGGGCATCCCTTGCTGTCAGCTCGGTGAGAGGAAATCCATGTTCCATGAATTTCTTCACATCCTTTCTACTCTTAGCAGGAAGGACCAGGGAGGCTGTAAACCCTTCTTCCCGCCTGGACAGTTCATCCAGAATCTCAAGGAGGGCGCCCTTTACCTCATGAAGATCTGGGAAAAAGATTAGGCATTCATCGCCGAAGAGTGTCCCTGTGGTGGCGCGTTCAAGAACTTGCGTTGGATCCGTATCGGGGGAAACCCGTACCCGATCACCCTTTTCTCCAACATCGATCTCTTCATGAGATAGCAGGCTAATTTCGAAAAAATGCCTTCCCTGGCCGGTAACTAAATTAATGGTATTCTTTATAAATCCCATTGTTTCATTTCTCTTTCACCATGTTCACAAAGCGCTCAGATATCCTCTCCATGACCGATTCGACTGCTTTTTCTCGATTGGTCCGTGTGTAGGTTGGATCGGACCCACTGTAGTAGGTTGTAGTATCAGAAATCCCCTCAAGGGTAATTACACTTTCTCCCGTATCCTTTCTGAGCACTTCGAGGTTTACGGTAGAATTGAGTTCGTATTCCAGCCCGAAACGTTCCTTGGAGAACCCAACAGGTCTCTCCTCCATATTGAGCACTATCCCTCCAATTTCGTATCTCCCCCTCGGTGAGAAGGAACCCGTAAATCCGTTCGAGATGAGTTCCCTCCTGATTTTTTCTTCCAGAATAATCCCTGCCCTGGAATAACTCGTACTGTTCTTGAATTTTCCCATTGAAAGGTTATCCTCCAGCAGGATCTTAGATTTACCCGTCATCCCAACAAGTTGATACCCGCACGAAAGAACGAAGATGCCCGCAAGAAGGAGGGGGAAGAATAATAGCCGTAAGGGGTGTTTCATACTACGATGCTCACTATTTTTTTGGGGACATATACCCATTTCTTAATTTCTCTTGAAGAAACATATTCCTGGACTTTACTGTTGGCAAGAACCGCTTCCTCCACATCATCCTCGGTCACATCAGCATCCATATCCAGTTTGGCCCGTACCTTACCATTAATCTGTACTATGATCTTTATGGTTTCACTCAGAGTTAGATTCTCGTGATATGAAGGCGAATCCTGTAGGGAAGCACACCCCTTCTCCCCTATTTTCTCCCAGAGTTCCTCCGAAATATGGGGGACAAAGGGTGACAGTAGGAGGATAAGGGTTCTTACGGCCTCTCTCATTGCACCCTTATCTTTGGGGGACTCGAGGGACTTGAGATCAACTTTGTAGAGAAAGTTGACAAATTCCATGATAGATGCGATAGCCGTATTGAAATGGAATCTAGAGTCGATCTCCCTTCTAACTTTTTTTGCCGTCTTGTGGGTGGCCTTTCGAATATCCTTGAAGATTCTCTCACCCTCTTCATCGCCCCTGGGATCCTCCCCTTCCATGATGATATCCCCCAGCTTCACCACGAGGTTATATACCCTGTGGAGAAATCTGCTCGCCCCCTCGACCCCCTTGTCACTCCAATCAAGATCCTTTTCAGGGGGGGAAGCGAAAAGTACGAATAAGCGGGAGGTGTCGGCCCCATACTTCTTGATGAGGTATTCAGGGTCAACCACATTACCCCTTGACTTGGACATTTTCTCCCCATCTTTAATAACCATACCCTGGGTGAGGAGATTCTTGAAGGGTTCATCCACCTGAAGATACCCGAGATCCCGGAGAACCTTGGTGAAAAAACGGGAATAAAGGAGATGGAGGACTGCATGTTCTATCCCCCCGATATACTGGTCCACTGGCATCCAGTATCCGGCCTCCTCTTCACTGAACGGAGCGTTATCCTCATGGGGAGAGCAGTACCTGAGAAAGTACCAGGAAGATTCCATGAAAGTATCCATTGTATCAGTCTCTCTTCTCGCAACCTCCCCGCATGATGGGCAGGGGGTATTAACAAACTCCTCGATCTTTCCGAGGAGTGCACCTCCTTCGGGATTGAGTGTTTCGATAGGGGGAAGTAGAATAGGCAACTCTTCTTTGGGAACAGGAATGAGTCCGCACCGGTCACAATAGATGATGGGGATTGGAGCCCCCCAGTACCTCTGCCTCGAAATCCCCCAATCACGCAGTCTGTAAGCGAAGGCGCGTTTCCCTATCCCTTCTCCCTCTATGCGGTGGGGGGTTGCCTCCTCGCCCTCTTCATTCGG
>CAYSOQ010000238.1:0-2993 GCA_964432685.1 uncultured bacterium | reverse complement strand
GCGATCAGAACTGCTGAATCGAGGACCTCCGCTGATGGGTCCGTCACGTCTGATACGGAGGCGTCGTAAGAGCGGAAATGCCCCTTGAAACCGGGGTACTCGAAGGAACCGATGAAGAGCTGGTTATCCAGGGTAGTAACTGGGGAGGACTTGATGTATTCCTTCGGGATGATGTCGAACCGGAGGTTGAGGAGTGTGTTAAGCACGTACCGTACGGCTGCTGTGTTTGTGGCGACTGCCGCGGTGCTTCCTCCCGTGGTTTCCCATTCCTTGCACTTGTTCTTCTTCTTGTCCCACTTCTTACAGGTCTTCGTCCCGCCAACAGTGGTTTCCTCAACGTACTTGTGCCCGCCCAGGTAGACCACATATCCTTTCGAGGGGTCTCCCCTGTAGTGGCCGGCTACGTAAATGTCCCAGTTGTTCCCGTTCGTGGATGGGCCGGAATATTTGCTTTCGAGTGTGCCATCACCGTAGAGGTACCTCGTCACGGTTCCGTTATACCCGCTTCCCACGGGATAGGTTGAGTCGTTGATGGGGATGGATTTCCAGTTATGGATGTGTCCCCCTGTGAGATCGAAGTTCCAGGAGCCGGTCTGGGTGTAGGGGCTCGTGGGGTCGAGGGAGTGGTATGTGATGGAACTTCCGTTTTTCAGTCCGTTCTTCCCTATCCCCGAGGATGAGAGGAAGTGTCCGCTGGGGTTCCACTCGAAGACCTCGATGGAGGCGCACTCTGCGAAGAGGGCGTTACCCCTGTCGAGGAAACTTCCTACCTTCTGGACGACTGTATTTTCCAGCTGTACCGCGCCGGCGTTGTACTTCCCGCTGTCGATATAATCGCTCCCGTTCCATGTTTTCCCGGTGTAATAGGAAGACCCTGTCCAGTGGGGCGCCCAGAGGATATTGTAAGGTTCCTCACCGGTATAGGTGTTCTGATCGAGGGATCCGTTCGAAATGTCAGTGGGAGTAACGAGATCGTAGATAAGGCCCTGGTATCCCGACAGCCCTGCGAGGAGGAGGTAGTTCTGGAGGATGACCACATTTTTGCCTTCATCTAAGAGGGCGATCTTCGGGGGAGCACCCCTCATTACCCTCATCACCGGCGCGACGAAATCGCGGTCGGATTTATGGATGTTCACGTCCTCGCCATTCTCCGTGTTCCAGTCGGAAATGACCTGATCTACTGTCTGTTTGGTCGAATATCTTGACACGTTTATTACGAAGGATCCCCCTGAGTAGTCGATCTGGTCCGTGGGGATCGCCGCGCTGTCACCAACGTCATTGATCTCGGTAACAGGTTTCGTTGGATAGGGAGAGTCCCCGTAGACCCTTATAACGGAAAAATCGGTGGAAGAGGCCGTAGTTTTATCCGGGTCGATACACCAGTAGATGGTTACGCCCTGCTGGAGGAGTTTGTATATGAGGCCGTAGGCTTCGAATACACCGCCGTCCGTGTCGGGCTGGTAGTTCGAATCCATGGGTATGATGTAGGTTCCCTGAGGGAAGACCCACTGGTTCGCCGCCGATGCACTCTTCCCCGCGGGGATGAGTAGCACGGCAGAGAGAAGCAGAATTCCAATGTATCTATATGATGTTCTCGTCTTCTTCATGGGAAGCCTCCTTTAATTGACCACGTTCGTGGTCTCTGCCCCCTGGCCTTCCTGGTCCCTGTTGGTGGGGATGCCGCCCCTGTAATGCACAACGGCTTCGATTACCTTACTTTCCCCCGAGGGACCTGTTGCAGTAGACTGGATTGTGGCGTAGTCGGGAGGGGCCACAGAAGTGACCACCACCGTGTAAGAGTAGGCCCCGAGCGCCACACTATTCCGAAGAGTAGTATTTACGATAGTCGTGTTCCACGGGTGCAAAGGAAGGAGGGCGCTCTTCCCGTCCTCTATCCCTGAATCTGCAACCTGGAACGCGTTAATCTCGCCCTTTAAGGAACTGGTGAGCTTGACTCCCGTGGAGGAGTAGTTGACGGCCATGACGCCCGCCAGTGTTAGCACCACCAGGATCACAAGGGCCATGATGAGGGCAGAACCCTCGCTTGATTTCATGATTCTTATGTCATTTAACTTAATTCTCATAATCTAATCCTCGTCAGATAAGCAGATTCCTGAGTTTGATTGTCGTCGAGTAGACTCTTCTCCTGTAGTTGTCTGGGCCGTGGGCGTTTCCGTTTTCAAGGGCGCCCACAGAATATGAAGTACCCTGCTCCGGATAGCGAGCCCTGGCCACGATTGAGACCCTGAGTGCTACAACGTTATCGTTCACGGTGGGCACGTTCCGCCAGGCATCTACCTGGCCGTCCAGGTTGTCATCCTCACCGTAAGCTATCTGGAGATCTTCCACGTCTTCCGACAGGACCTCCCCGTTCCTGGAGAGGAAGGGGTGGGCAGGGTCGGTAGTGTCGATCGAATAGCTGATGTTTCCGGCTGTGACTCCCACGTATCCCCCCTGGGGGATGGTCGTGGTTACCCCCGTCTGGAGTATGATCTTGCTGTTCCCCGCGTCTGTGCTGGCGAAGTTCCCCGTTGTAATGAGGGCCCGCTGGGGGTCGAGGATGATCAAAGCCGTCCCCGTGGAAAGCCCCGAATACGAGGATACGTCATCGAGAAAAATATCTGTGGCCCCCGCGCCGATCGCCTGGGAGGTAAAGCTCGATGCGCTCAAGTTTGTAACGATAGTGATGCTGTCGGAAGCCCCTGATGCCCCGTCGGTTGCGGTGGAAACTGCCGCGACTCCAGCCGGGAGGCCGTATCCCGACATGCGAATCTCCTGGGCCATTCGGGAAAGGGCCAGGGCCCCTCCGATCTGCATTGAAGACACCTGCTCCTGCATTGAAAAGGAGCGTGTCTGTGACTGGAAAGTGATGGAGATACCTGCAAATGCGATGCCCATTATTGCGATGGCCACGAGCATCTCCACGAGGGTGAATCCGTCTTTATTTTTTAATACCTTATGCATTATTCGCTCCTTATCTAGCGTGCCTCGCC
>CAYSOQ010000237.1:0-2996 GCA_964432685.1 uncultured bacterium | reverse complement strand
TCTTTCCCGGCATCGAGGTGGGCCTCATGCTCATGGCGATGCTCGGGGCCAAGGGAATTATACTCGTCTATCTATGCACCGTGCTGTCTCTTTCCTTGAGCTTTCTCTTCGGAAGGTTCCTTCCGCCTCGCTATCTCGCCCGTGCCCTCGGGTGGTTTCACTTGAGCAGGGCACGGGATCTGGTTACTTCTCTTGAGCCGCTGGATTCAAAGGAACGACTCCAGTATTTGCTCCGGAGCGCACCGTCCCATATAGTCCCCTTCCTGCTTCGCCATCGTTACCTAATAATTGGCCTCCTGTTCAACATTCCCGGCAATGCCATCATTGGCGGCGGGGGCGGTATCGGCATCATAGCCGGTATGAGCAGGCTGTTTCCCTTCCCGAAGTACCTTCTCCTGGTCTTTCTGGCGATCACCCCCGGACCGATTTGCTTCCTCCTGCGCCACACAATGCAATAATCTATCCTTTTAATATCATAGCGTTATCACCGCATTTATTGCCCAAATATGGCCTTGAGTCCCTCGACAGGCTCGCGCAAAACGGGGTCAGTTCCCATATCCTCAGGTCGATTTTGGGAGATGCAAATAAAATGTGAGAAAGTGGGAACTGACCCCATAACTTGACTATAGGTTCTCGCCCATCAAATGCAGAGACAATAAAAAACCCCCCTAACGGGGGGCTTTTCATTGACTGGCGCGCCTGAGAGGACTCGAACCTCTGCACCCGGCTTCGGAGGCCGGTGCTCTATCCACCTGAGCTACAGGCGCGTATTATTTCCGGGATGAGTATGGTACCACTTCCTATTATAGCGGGAAAGGTCTTTCCATGATACGGAGACCAGGCGTCAATCCAGAGGATCGAAGACGTCCTTTTCCGCGTAGCACATGGGGCAGACCCAATCTTCAGGGAGTTCCTCGAAGGGAGTACCGGGGGGGATATCATTCATGGGATCTCCCTTTTCGGGGTCGTATATGTAGCCGCAATTTGTGCAGATGTAACGCATCGCTTCTTCCTTTATGGTTTACGTAGAATCACACGGCGAAATATTTTGCCTGGGGATGGTGGGCCATGATGGCAGATGTGCTCTGCTCGGGCACCATCATCATGGTCTCCGTGAGCGTAATCCCTACCTTCTCGGGCAAAAGGAGTTTGAAGAGAGTCTCGTGGGCTCCCAGGTCGGGGCAGGCGGGGTACCCGAAGCCGTAACGGGATCCCTGGTATTTCTGGACTACGTAGTCATGAGATGATTCTGCCGCCGTGACTTCAATCCCCAGTTCCTTCCTCATCTCTTCGTGCCAGTACTCTGCGAGGGCGTCAGTAAGCTCCACGCTGAACCCGTGTAAAATCATGTAATCGTGGTATGAGTCCTTCTGGAAGAGCTCTTTGGTTTCCTCAGCTATACGGTCTCCAAGAGTAACCACGAAGAATCCTGAGATGTCTCCCCCGTCCTCTTCCGTCCTGAAATAGTCAGAAATACACAGGTGAGGTGGCAGCTCCTGGCGGGGAAATGTGAAGGTGAACTGCTCCTTACCTTTATTAACCATGAGGGAATTTTCCTTTCTATGGCAGTGGAAATAGCCGTATGCCACCTTTGGCTCCACAAGCCTCTCCCTGACGACTCTCTCTTTGAGTGCCTGGAACATGGGTTCCACCTCGGTCTCGATGAGGGCGTGGTAATCCTCTTTTCCCATCTTTCCCCGGCGGTATCCCCATCTGCCCCGGAACATGGCTTCCACGTTGAGGTAGGGGAAGAGAACGCGGGGATCGATTTCATTCACGTACCTGGAACCCGTAAAGGGTGGAACCGGGATGGGGTTGTCCCGTGAGATAGAGGGATCCTTTTTTCCCGGCCTGGCTTTAAGGGTTTCCCCTGATACGTCATAGGAGGATGAAGTGAGTGTTCCCCTCTCGTGCTCCCGCATGGCGGTTAGCCCCTCGAATGCATCGGCACAGTAGACAACGTTTCCACCATACTCAGGTACGCACGATTCGGCGACAAATTTTCTTGTCAGGGCAGCTCCCCCGAGAAGGATCGGAGCTGCGAGTCCCGCATCCCTGTACTGGGGCATACTCTCTTTCATCACTATGGCGGATTTAACGAGAAGGCCGGAGAGGCCTATCACGTCAACCTGGAGCTCCCTTGCCTTTTCTATAATCACCTCGGCGGGGACCTTGATCCCCAGGTTGTGCACCATGTACCCGTTGTTGGAAAGAATAATATCAACCAGGTTTTTCCCGATATCGTGAACATCACCCTGTACGGTGGCCAGAAGTATGCTCTTCCGGCTTTCCTCTTCTTTTCTCTCCATGTATGGTTCCAGAATTGTTACGGACCCTTTCATAACCTCCGCGGACTTGAGTACGAAGGGGAGCAGCATCTCTCCCTTGCCGAACAGTTCTCCCACCTCCCTCATGGCGGGGACGAGCAAATGGTTGATGATCTCTATGGCCGGATATCTTCGTAAGAGTATGAGGAGGAGGTCATCCAGCCCCTCCCTTTCCCCTGAGACGAGTTTCCCCCGGAGTAGTTCCTCGGGAGTTTTACTATCGTCTTCTTTTTCTTCCCTTTCCTCCTTTCCTTCCATCCTCTCGAAGTGCCGGATTATGGCGGAGAGGGGAGATTCTTCCTTCCCTTCCCCCCGGTTGTAGAGAAGGGCTAGAGAAAGTTCCCTCTCCTCTTCCGGAATGGAGGCATAGGGGACGATCTTCCCGGCGTCCACGATGGCCGCATCGAGCCCCGCCTTTACCGCTTCGTGAAGAAAGACGGAGTTGATGGTACGGCGTAGGGAAGGGGAGAGTCCGAAGGAGACGTTGCTTACACCGAGAACTGTCAGGACTCCGGGCATTTCTTCCTTAATTCTCCGAATCGCCTCCATGGTATTTTTTGCAGCATCCAGAAGGCTTTCGTCGCCCGAGGCGATAGTGAAGGTAAGGGGATCGAATAGGATGTGCTGCGGACGCAGTCCATACTCCTTCGTGTCGAGATGAGTCGATGA
>CAYSOQ010000236.1:0-3029 GCA_964432685.1 uncultured bacterium | reverse complement strand
GGAGTTTTCCCATGCCTTCAACCCTGGAGGGGGCCTACACCACGCGAGGAGGGACAGTGCAGGGGGGTTCTGTGTGTTCAACGATGTGGCCCTCGCGGTGGTTGCGTTTCAGGAACGATTCGGATACCGGCGAATTGCGGTGGTGGACATTGATGGGCATCATGCGGACGGAACCCAGGAATATTTTTATCATTCAAACATACTTACAATCTCCATTCACCGTCATGATCCCCTCTTTTACCCCGGGACGGGAAACGTAGATGAACTTGGGGAGGGAGAGGGAGTTGGCTACTCGGTGAACCTTCCCCTTCCAGGCCGTACGTCGGGGGATCTCTACCTTTATGCATTCAATTCGATCGTACCCGACCTCCTCAGGTGGTACGAACCCGAAGTCATTATATTGCAGTGCGGAGTGGACGGGCACTACCGTGACCCTCTGGTCAGGCTCTATTTGACGACACAGACTTACGAGGAACTTGCCTCTTCCATCCACGGCCTGGCTCACGAACTAAACGGGGGAAAACTCCTTCTCCTGGGAGGGGGGGGATACAACCCGGAAAATGTGGCCCGTTGCTGGTCCATTATCTTTTCCAATGTGGCGGGGGGAGTCCCCGGGGATAAGCTGGCAGCCTACGCGTCTCTTCACGATGTGGAGATAAGGAATCCTTCCCTGGAAGTGGGGAAGCGGGTGAAGAATGAGGTGGGACGGCTGAAGGAGAATCTGGTGGCCATTCATGGAGATATCTTTCAAGGAGGCTGACAATGGGAATAAGGATTGAACGGCGGGTCCGCTTTGGGGACACGGACCCTTACGGGGCCCTCTTCTTTACTGCTCTTATGAACTATTTCAAGGAGGGTGTGGATGAGTTCTTTAGGCACAGGGGAGTGTCTCCCGCCGAAGTTTTCAGAAACAAAAAAGAGGGTTTTGGCCTCCCCATCGTCCATGCTGAAGCGACATACAGACGGCCCGTATTCTACGACGATACGATAATCGTGGAATGTAGTGTTACCGGGACATCGGAAAAGAGTATCACTTTTTCCTGCAGCGCAGAATCAGGGGAGGAAGTTGTTGGGGAGGGAAAACTCGTTTTCGCCTCGATTTCTTCAAATTGGAAGCCGATTCCACTTCCTGAGAAAATCAGGGAGATAAACAGGCCTTAAAGGATGAATAATTAAGTAGTTACACTGTTTCATCATCAACACTTCCTGTGAATTTGAAGGCCCATCCTCAACCGCTCCACCATCCGGACAATTTCATCTAACGACCTGTACCTGCCTTCAATCTTGAATGTGTCTGTACCTGCTTCGACCCATGGAGAAAGGTGGGGGGTAATGTCGTGGATGGGTTGAGTTCCGAGAATCCCTCTGCATACGGTGTGGCATTTCCCCCCCCGCTTCGCTGAACCCGTGGTTCGATTGCTCCCCTTGTTTCCTGTGACAAGATAACCGGAGAGCATGCATTTCCCCTGGGCAACAGGTTCTCCACGGCAGACAGCGAAGACCTCAACCTTGAGGGAGGAATATTTCTTTATGTCTCTCACATCATCCGGTGTGGAAAAGGTGGGGAGAACGACTCTCCCGGCTCCCAGTTCCTCGAGGAAGAGGGAGTCGAAAGGGTTTACCGTGGTGAGCCCTACACTTGCGCAAAGTTCAGCCAGGGGGAACGATACTGCAAGACTGCGTAAGAGCCCATGATCGTTCACAATGAAGTGATGGTATCCAGCTTCCATGAGTGACTCAACGATGGAAATAAAGGATGGGTATTCCCCCGGGTGGGGAACCCGGTTGAGTGCGATGTGGATCCTTCCTGCGAATTGGGGGTGTTCTCTACCCCACCTGGCCAGTTCCACTTCCCCGGGTGTACCGGGAACACCTTCCCTGGAGTGGCCAGTTATGCCGGTGTAGAGATAATCTGCTCCCCGCGAGAAGAGTTCTTCAACAGAACTTAGCGATGGAAGGGGAGCCAGTATTTCCACGGGGGACCTCCGTATCTGATATAATCGGTTACCAGAGAAATTATAATGATTTCCCCTCGCTCTAGTCAAAGGATGAGCGGAGGAAATGAGAAGGTTCAGGGGCTCTTTTGCTCCTTTCCGGGGTGATCGAGAGCAAATTTCCTCTTGACAATCCCACACCGGGTGGTGTTGTATACTGTTGATTGTATACAAATTACCCTCCTAATCAGCAACAGATCTGATGGTGTTGGATGATGCAGGTTAATGGGAGGGTTTTGTCGTGTTGATAGGATATAGAATTTCAGGATGAGATGATGATTTTACGCTATGCAAGTGTGCTCGTATTCATCCTTCTGGGGATGGTTACCGTGACGATGATGTTAATGGTTTCACGGCTCCTCCACCCCAGGAAGCCAAATCCTGTGAAAATGCAGCCCTATGAGTGTGGAGAGATTCCTTTCGGCGCCTCCTGGATCCAGTTTAATATCCGGTTTTACGTTATTGCCCTGATATTTTTAATATTCGATGTGGAAGTTGCAATGCTCTATCCCTGGGCGGTGGTGTTCAAGAAGCTTGGAATGGTTGCCTTTGTGGAAGCCTTCATATTCATCGTCATCCTCCTGGCCGGGCTCGCATACCTCTGGACGGAGGGAGACCTCGACTGGGTCAGGATCATAGGCGGGCAGTCTCCAGCCGGTGACAGGGGCGGAGAGGAAAAAGAGAAAGAGGCGGCGGCATGACAGGCAAAGCTGGACATATCGGGGAAGGGGCAGTCATGCTTTCCACGGTAGATAAGTTCATCAACTGGTCGAGGAGGTCGTCCCTCTGGTACCTTCTCTTCGCAACTGCCTGCTGCGGCATCGAATTAATGCAGGCGGGTGCATCCCGCTACGACCTGGACAGGTTCGGTGCCGTATTCAGGGCCACGCCGAGGCAGTCGGATCTCATGATCGTGGCGGGGACGATTACCCATAAGATGGCGGAGAGGGTGAAGCGCCTCTACGATCAGATGCCCGAACCGAAGTATGTGATTGCCATGGGATCCTGTGCGAATACAGGAGGGCCTTTCTATAA
>CAYSOQ010000235.1:0-3034 GCA_964432685.1 uncultured bacterium | reverse complement strand
ATTCCCCGGTGGGAACTTCCAGGGGAGACAGCCCGATCCTGAAGGGCCAAATTAATCTTGAGGATCGTCTTTTCCACGATCGTTCTCTGCCCCCTTCAGGTATACAAGCCCAGCTTCGGTGAGCCTGACGGCGGGTGAGAGCTCCCAGTACTCGATGAACCCTTTCTTTGATAGGGACCTGACTGATTCATCGAGTTGGTGCTTTTCTATCCCTGCCTCGATGTGCAGGCCTTTCAGATTCGGAGTAGCCGCAGGGCCGACCTCTTCGTAAAACTCGAGGAGGGCAAGGAGAAGCTTCTCTTCGGAGTCATTCAGTTTCTGACTGCCCATTGCTCAGTCCGTTATCCTCATCTCTTTTCTTGTCTTCCCCGTAGATTTTTCTTGATGCAAGCTCCTTTTCCAGGGCCTTGATCTTCCTCCATCTCTTGTACGTTCCCGGGAGCATGGTGATGATCCCACCGAAAAAACCGACAGCCACGGATGTGAGGAGGATGATGCTCTTGGAAGTTTCCCAGCTTGTTTTAAAAAATTTTACCTGTGTGAAATCCTGGTTCTGGAGGGCAAATATTCCTACGATGACCACAAGGAGGAATACAACGAAAAGTGATGGCCTCATCCTCAACCTCCCGAATTAGATATATAGCGCTCACATTCCTCAACGAGGATTGTGATTGGGCTCAATCTTCAAAATAGTACTTTTCCCTGTCCCTGTCTTTTCCCGGTATCCTGAGAGACATCATCTGCTCACGTAACAGTTCGCAATCTCCCTCTAACGGGCATTCCGCATCGCAGGGGTCTATGTGTGTTACCACATGGGCCTCTCCGAGTTCCTCTTCTATCTCCATCTCGAGATGTTCCGCGAGCCTGTGCGCCTCCTGTACGTTCGACAACCTGCAGACCACAAGATGGAAATCGACGTGTTTCATGGAACCGGCCCTACGGGTGCGCATGGCGTGCACATCGACCACCATGGGCCGGTGCCTGTTTATTATAGCACTTATCTTTTTCCGCACATCTTCTGGGAGTTCCCTGTCGGAGAGATCGTCGAGAACACCTTTAAAAAGGGGAATTGCTGCCCGGATGATCAATATTCCCACGATCAGTCCCGCCAGGGTGTCGAAAATGGCGTATCCGGTAATTCTAACGAGAAAGAGGGCAGCGAGGATTCCCACCCCTGAATATACATCTGTTTTGAAATGGACCGAATCTGCCATAAGTGCGGCTGAGTCGGTCTCCCTGCCAACTTTCTCGATCCATCTCGCAGCGAGGAAACTTGCAACCACGGAAACGACCATTACCCCTATTCCAGCGTTTGGGTTTCTAAGAACTTTCCCCGACATGTAGCGCCTCACAGATTCGGCAACGATTCCTATGCCTATGACTGAGATGACCCCCACCTGGAAGGCGGCTGCGAGAGTCTCGAGTTTCCCATGGCCGTAGGGGTGGGATTGATCGGGTGGTTCTCCAGATTTCTTGATTGACAAGAGGCTGACACAGGACATGGCGATATCCCCGATATTATCGATGGCCGAGGAGAGTATCCCAAGGGACCCCGTAAGGAAGGAAACCGCGAACTTGATGAGGGAGAGGATAATTGCGAGGGAGAGGGAGAAAAGGGCGGTCCTTACCTTTCTATCGTGGGTATTCAATTGATTTGATCTGTTTCTTTCACTCAATGGGTTACCATCCTCTCATCTCATCTCTCTTAAAGCCCATACTGATGAAAGTGATGATGATTGAGATGACGCTGATCGTGAGGGCACCGAAAAATGCGGTGAGGAAGCCTGTGACTATGAAACCCGGGATGAACCAGGCAACAAACTTCAACATGAAAGCGTTGATCACGAGGGTGAAGACCCCCAGGGAGATTATGTTGAAGGGAAGGGTGACGAGTATGATAATCGGCTTGATGGATATATTGATGATCCCCAGGATGATTGCTCCCAGGAGGGCATCCCTGAATCTGTTCACCTGTATCCCCTGGAACCCGTAAGCCACGAAGAGGATCGCAATGAGGTTCCCCAAGAGTTTCAAGAATAGGTGCTCCAGGGCTTTCCTATTAAGGGCAATTTTCTGCATATCAAGAGACATTATATCCTATTTCCCTTTTCCTGATCTCATCGGCGTGGTCCTGTCCGCCCCTCCCGGAGGAGCAGTGGGATCCCGAGTAGGGGGATGAGCCCGCAGAATAAGAACATTGTGGGGAAGCCCCAATACTCGAGGACAATCCCGAGGAGTGCGGATCCGATTACCAACCCCAGATCGAAGGATCCAGTAAAGAGAGCCATACTCGCTCCGCTGTTTTCCCTACCCACTCTGTCCACCATGAGAGCCGACAGGGAGGGAAAGAGGAATCCGTGGCCGATGCCTGTTATTACGGATGCATAGATGAGGATGATGCTGTCCTTGGCGAAAATGAGGGAGGTGGCACCAGCCGAGAGGAGCGCGAAAGAGAGGATGGCGCCAGTTTTTTTGTCCGTACGGTCCATCGATTTCCGCCACACGGTCCGGGTCGAGATTACGGCGAGAGAGTAGAAGAATATAAATAGGAATATTCCTTCCCTCCCACTTTTATAAAGGAATACGGGGAGGAAGGTGAAGATTCCTCCAAAGGTAGTGCCGAAGAAAAGGGAGAGGATAACATGAGCCCAGATTCCTTTTCCAATCAGATCCCTTACGTTCGAAGGTTTCAGGCCGGCTTCTTTGCCCCGGTCTCTGATGAAGAGAGCAGGGATACCGGAGGTGAGTGCGATGACCCCGCCGATCAGAAAAAACAGGTTGAAACTCGCGTATTTCAGCACGATTTCTCCCAGCCCGCCTCCGATGGCTGTTGGGATGAAAAATGACAGGCCGAAGACGCCGAGAGCCTCCGCTCTCCTTTCCGGAGGGGCGTTCGACGCGATATGTGCGTAGGCAAATGTGACGAAGAAGGAGTACCCCACTCCCTGGAAAATACGGTAGAGATAGAGCATGGGCGAAGAGTGGTGGACTGTATACCAGCGCAAGGCGGATAGCGAACGCATCAGGCGTTTCC
>CAYSOQ010000234.1:0-3066 GCA_964432685.1 uncultured bacterium | reverse complement strand
GCCCCTTTCAAGCACCATATAATCCTTGATTATTTTTTTTTTATCCGTATATTATGATAACGAATATCAATATTATGATACGAAGGATTTAAAGAATGGAAGAATTTCTTGAAAGGGTTGAAATTGAGCTCAAAAAGAGGGGAAAAAAGTCCTCTAAAATCAGGAGAAAGGTGATGGAGCTCTTTTTCGAAAAGGATTGCCATGTAACGGTTGAGGAACTACACCGTGAAGTTCGTGAGAAACATGCGGGGATCGGATATGCAACTGTTTACAGGACACTTAAAATACTTGAAGAACTCGGGTACGCAACATCGATCGAGATAGGAGACGGGAGGAAACGTTTCGAGAACGGCATGTCTCTTCATCACGACCATCTATTTTGCATCCATTGTAAAAATATTATTGAATTCAGAGATCCAGAGATTGAAATACTCCAAGAAATAATCGCCAAGAGGCACGGCTTCAAAATCATTGACCATTCTCTCTACATATTTGGTGTATGCCAAATATGCAGCAAGTGACGGAAGGGATCATGGATTGCCACCAAAAAAGTGAAAAGGCTCCCCAGGAAGACGGGAATGAAAAAATTGTATTTGTGGGCAACCCTAATGTAGGGAAAAGTGTGATATTCGGGTATCTAACGGGCAGGTACGTCACAGTTTCCAATTATCCAGGTACAACTGTGGAAATTTCCACAGGTAATACCCGAATAGGGGGACATTCATACCAGGTCATTGACACACCGGGGATTCACTCCCTCCTCCCCATGTCGGAGGACGAAAGGGTAACAAGGGATATTTTGATCAATGATAGCTCCCTTCGCGTATTCCAGGTATGTAACTCTAAAAACCTCGAACGGGCCCTCCCGATCACCGTTCAGCTGATCGAATTTGGTGTGAAGATTGGACTCATCCTCAACATGACCGATGAAGCGGAGAAGGCGGGGTTCAACATTAAAGAGAGTTCTACATCTGAAATATTCGGAGTGCCAGTCGTAAAAACTGTTGCCGTGAGAAAGAAGGGGCTCGACAAACTCCAGTGGCTCTATGAAAATGCCTCCCGGGGTGGATTCAAAGTTAATTACGGTGATTATATAGAGGAAAGCATCGATGAGGTCTCCCGGGTGTTGAATGAGAAAGGACTAGAGAAATCTGCAAGGGGGCTTGCCCTGTCGATCCTTTGCGGGGAAGAATCCCTCACAGATTGGATCCACGAACATTTCAGTGAGGATGAGATCTCCCGTTTCAACGAAATAAGAGAGACACTTGAAAGAAAAATGGGCCTTCCCCTCAGCTACCATGTGCATAACACCAGGTTTCAAGCCATACAACAGTTAATGGAGAAAATACAGGAAAAGACAGTAGTCAAGAGGCACGATCTTCTTGACAAGATTGGAAATATTTCCATGCACCCCCTATATGGCGTCCCAGTGCTTCTCTTAGTCCTCTACATGGCCTATCTTTTCGTGGGGAAACTGGGAGCAGGAACTCTGGTTGATCTTCTGGAGGGGAAGGTCTTTAACGGATTAGTGAACCCTATGATAGTCAAGATATTTGATTTTGCAGTTCCATGGCCATGGGCGAAGGAATTGTTTGTGGGTCCATACGGAATATTTTCCATGGCTCTCACCTACTCACTTGCGATTATCCTCCCGATTGTGGGTACCTTCTTCATTGGTTTCGGAATAATGGAGGATTCTGGCTATCTCCCGAGGCTCGCCGTTATGGTGGACAGGCTATTCAAACTTATAGGGTGCAACGGTAAGGCAGTCCTCCCGCTGATCCTGGGGCTCGGCTGCGATACCATGGCGACACTGACGACTAGAATTCTGGAAACGAAAAAGGAGAGAATGATTATCACGCTTTTGCTGGCCCTGGGGATCCCCTGCTCGGCCCAGCTTGGTGTGGTCCTCGGAATGCTGGCGTCTGTAGGGCCCTTTGCGATTATCGTGTGGGGACTCTTTGTCACGGTCATCATGATCGTAGTGGGTATTCTCGCGTCGTTCATAATCAAAGGCGAAGAAGCGGATTTCATCATGGAAATACCCCCTTTAAGAATTCCTCAAATGAAGAATATTTTTATCAAAACCCTTGCAAGGATCGAGTGGTACCTGAAGGAGGCCGTTCCTCTCTTCATTCTGGGGACTCTCCTTCTCTTCCTCATGGACAAGACAGGAATGCTAGAACTTGTAAATCGGATATCATCTCCTGTAATAGTGAATCTTCTGGACCTTCCCCCAAAGGCGGCGGAAGCATTCATAATTGGATTTTTAAGGCGTGATTACGGAGCTGCCGGGCTCTATTCCATGCAGAAAGCTGGCCTTTTATCAGGGACTCAGGTGATGGTAAGCTTGATTACCATCACTCTTTTTGTCCCGTGTATTGCAAACTATTTCGTTATCATCAAGGAGCAGGGGATGAGAATTACTACTTATCTGATGATCTTCATCTTCCCCTTCGCGATCGCAGTGGGGGCCACCTTCAACAAGGTGATAAGGCTTTTGGGGATTTCCTTTTAGGAGGTCAACATGTATCTTTCGTGTCCATTTTGTGGATTTCAGATTAATTCTCTCGATAAGAGTTGCCATACAGCATGCGCATTGGGAAAAACGTGCAATATGATATGCTGTCCAAATTGCAAGTATTCATTCATAGAACCTGAATCTAAGATTATCAATGCTTTGAAGGGCCTGTTCACAAAGAAGGAGGTAAGATGATTGACTATAGCATAGATGAATTGCTCGAGCTCATCTGGACACTAAGAGAGATCGGGGTATACGAAGAAGAGAGGGTCGTGAAAGATTCACCTGTTTCCCATACAGAAAGGACCCTTGATTCCATCGAATCGGAGGGATATATCACGCGAGTGGATGGTAATGTTTCACTGACGGACGATGGAGAAAAAAAGGCTTCTCTTTTGATCAGAAGACACAGGCTCGCAGAATGCCTTCTGTCCCAGCTTTTTGAACTGGAGGACCATCACATAGAGAGCAGTGCCTGTGAATTCGAGCATATCCTCAGCGACAAGGTTACGGAATCGGTGTGCACATTTTTGGGATCGTTGGGA
>CAYSOQ010000233.1:0-3087 GCA_964432685.1 uncultured bacterium | reverse complement strand
CCTGGCAGTCCACGTTCAGGTCGTGACAGTTCTCGCACTGGAGAAGGTTGTTCTGGAAGGCATATGCGTGAAAGTTCGCCGTCCCTGACCCCGATTTGTCCGTCCACGTGTCGGGGTGGAAAGCGGGCCCCGCAGCATGGCATGAGATGCCGTTTCTCGAAGAGGAAAAACAGGACACCCTGGATATTCCTCCCCTCAGGTCTTCGCCATGGCATTCCACGCAGTTACTCCCATCCGGTTTCGCCGATGAAGGGTGCTGAGCGATCCAGTCGGTTGGATGGGTTCCCTGTTCGGTCAGAAAAAAAGATGTGGAAGTGGAAGTATTGCATCCGGCATAGAAAAGGGCATAGGAGGCAATGAGAATAATCGTGAGTAGAAGGGTTAACTGTTTCCATTTAGGTACCATCATACTTCTCCTTGCGTGACTTTACTCTGATCGAGGTTGTATCAAATTTCACGCGGCACGTGCTATTTATGGCACGCTTTACATTTCGCATTGTTCTTATTCCCGTGGCACTTGAAACACTTCCCCGGGTTTACCCTGCCGTCCAGGCGGTGCTGAATGATGTAATCACCCCTGTGGGGAAGCATCCGTTCGGGCCTATCACTCTTCTTCACGTTTGGTTTCAGGCCCTCTTTCCTCACGTGACAATCCTGACAGAATGAGGGCTTATGGCAAGCGGTGCAAAGTCCCTGGCCCTGCCTGGCATACTGCTTGTGATTTTTCACGAAAGTCCCCGTGTGGCGGAACGATTCATAGGGCTTCAAAGCACCCGTGGATACGTCTTCGTGGCACTCCGTGCAGTCGGGGCGGACCAGGTCCAGTTCCTCCGGATGTTTCGGGGGAACAGATTCGGACTGGGAGATAGGTTTGCATCCGCTTACGGCCAGTAAGGAAAAGGCCAGGATCATTACTATTTGGAGTGTCCGGCGGGCCATTTATTCTTCTCCTCCCCTGTTGAATTGTAAGGATGCTTTGAGAAATATCATGAAGTCGTCTTCGAACCTTGGACTCTTGGTGTAGGTGAAGTTACCAAGGAGATTAAGATAGGGGAGCAGTGTGAAACGGGCGGACCCGGCTGCCTGGTAGGTACTCTTTTTCCCCATGATGGATTCCTTGTTCCTCTGGGTGAGCCCGTCAAGAGCGAAGAGCCATTTCTTGTAAGAGTAAGTCCCGTACCCCCTTATCTCGAAATACTCATTTTCTTTTTTATCTGCAGTAACGAAAGCTGCGGTGATTCCCGCAATGTTTTCAAGCTCGTTGAAGCGGTACCTTGCCCCCATTTCGAATCTCGTGGCATCACCCGGGTCGTCCTTATCATGGAGGAAGGTTTTTACAGAGCCCTCGAGTTTGAGGTTTTCCTTGAGCGCCCAGTCTATGGATATGGATAGGTCCTGCTCTTCGTCTGAGGGGTCGATAATGGGAGAGGAAAATACGGAGTGAAGGGCTGTCTGGAAATAGCCCTTGTACTTGTAGTCTTCATACCCGAATGCTATTGACATAACTTCAGAGTGGGTATATCGGATGAGATAATCCTGGTAAGAAAGGGAGTCAGACGCACTGTTGTACTGGGCGCTTCCCACGAGTTCGAAGCGTGTGAAGGGATGGGTCCAGAAGTCCAGGCCGATTACCTCCCTGTTTTTCCCCCGGAAGTCCCCGTCTTCGTAGAGGAGGGTGAGCCCCAGTTCCGCGTAACCCGGCTTTACGTAGAAGAGCCTTCCTCCTATGAGGAAATCTCCCGTATCCGTTGTGGTTATGGTATGTTCCACGGGGATTCCGCTGTAAAACGCTAGGCCGAAGCCCCTCTCGCCCACTCCCTTGACGTATATTCCGTCAAGGATATCTGCTGCGGTCCCCTCTGCGAAGAAAAACCTCCCCAGGCGTATTTCCCCGTTCCCCGTGGGGTGATTGTATCGGAAAAAGGCGCTGCTCAAATCTCCCGTGTTGCTGCTTCCCCCCTGTTTATCCCCGAGATCCAGCCTTCCCCATCCGTTTATATGGAATGAGACCGGCTTTTCCTTGAGGTTGCCCACATCGGCAGATATGTATTCGTAAAATGGGACAAAATCGAAGGAGCCTCCCTTTGCCACGTCCCGCTCGAAGTAGAAGAGATAGCTGTCGGAATTTATGGAGACTTCTGCGGCCAGAGCGGCTGGGCCGGTAGATATGGCAAAGAGTAGAATGAAAATGATAAGAATGGGAAAACCCCGGATTCCCTGTGTGGAACGATTACATTTAGTCCCCATGATTGTCCCCCGCCCATAAATTTCTTTGTGAACCGTAGCAAACATCGAATTTTATGTCAACTTATCAGAGGGTAAATCAATAAAACTCCCTATAGTCCAAATATTTATCGGTTTATCTATCTTCTAACTTTAGAAAGTCCTCCCTGTATTTTATATCTCTAAATTGCTAGCGTCGATGAACGTGCTGGAGAATATACCACTTGCTTTAACTATTGTGGTTCCTTCGGATATGGCACTGAAGAAGACATTTGCGGTGACAACCGTGTCGTTCACCTTGTATACGGGTGTGCTACTCGAACTAACGGGGACCCCCAGGATGACGAGTTCCACACTCGGACCCACTACGAGATTTTTCGTGTCAACAACTCCCTGTATTGATACGGGGACCGGCGGGAAAGGAGGGTCTTCCCGTTCGATGCGGGAGGCGATGATGGTTCCCCCGCTCTCTTTCCTTGCCCGGACCACAATGTGGTCATTTACGGAAATATCTACCAGGGAAAAGCTTCTTACATCTGCGCTGCTGTTATCTTCATACTGGGTCTTTGTGTCTACGAAGACCTGTATTCCGGATATCCCGAAAAGGGTTACGCTGTTTGTCTCTTTCAGCGTAACTTCCCCTTCGATCTCTATCGTTCCCTCTTCTTCGAAGGTGATAGATTCGGCCACGAGAACGAGGGTTCCGCTCCTGTCCTCGAAGGTCCCCTCCACCTCGAGCTTCACGTTCTGGACGATGTCGTTTTGGGTTCCCCTTTCAAACTCCGTGGATGTTGTGATTTCCACCACTGTCCCCTCGAGTTCGAAATCTCCCAGCGAAGGGGCAACATCGTTCACGATAAGGAG
>CAYSOQ010000232.1:0-3097 GCA_964432685.1 uncultured bacterium | reverse complement strand
AATACCCATCTGCTCTGGAGACGGATGTAACCGCTTTCCCCGTACCTATCTCGAGGGCCTCTTTCAGGCCCTGGATTAGTCTTCCCTCTGGTGACGTGGACCCCTTTGTGGCACTTCCAGACTTTTTTAAGAAGTCTTTCCACCCTCCATCCGAAACTGGTGGATGGAAGAGGATAAGCGCCGCTGTAAACAGTATCAATATCAGGGATATTTTTCTGGACATGGCTCCCCTCCTGGTTTGGAAGTAAGAGTTTTATATATTAGATGAGAGGATTCAACAAAATGATACAAAAACGCAGTCAAAAGCAAGACACTGCTGAGTGCGCCTGACTCACTTGATATTCGGTTGCGTCACCATGCGGGGGTGAGGGATCCCTTCTCATCCTGCCAGTGTGGGGCCCATGCGAGGCACGAAATCGAAACGGCGATATCCCTTTTCTTCGGTTTTATCACTACCGCCTCAAACTCCTCTTAAATATTTCATGTAATCGGGGTTGTAGGGGATGGGTCGAGTAGGCGGGGGAATTACCCAGCATCGTGACCTATTAAGGACCCCATGGGTTGAATAATTAAGCGCCTCAAGGGGCTGAGAGGTTTTCCCCGCTGGAAAAGAGCCGGAATTCCAGGGAGGGGGAGAAAAATTCGCTGTAGATTATCCCGCTTCCCGTGCTCCCTGCCGTATAGCCGCATGCTCCGTTGAAGCTCCCGCTAGTGCCAAACACACTTGTCACAAGGATGGGTGTTTGGTCCACGTCGCTTCCCCGGTCCACGAGGTCAATGCTTTTCAAAGTTGGAATATCCTGGCCCAGGTCAGTGACCCGAAATACGAGACACCCCCTGTACTCGCTGCTTTCCGTCGGTGTGACGATGAGGTAGGTCTGACTTCCCACCTGGACGAGTTCGGAAGCGGAAAATCCGTCATATGTAGTTCCAAAAAGGGATGCCTCGGAATCATCCAAAAGATCCCCCATGTAATCACAGGAGGAAAAATCGTTGTTGCAGAAGAGGAGGACAACCTTTCCCGGTTTCGACAGCTTCGCACACTTCATGCTCACAAAGAGCCCATTTTGCGCCGGGATTATTCCGGGCTCGGTGAAGACGATACACTCCCCCAGCTTGTCTGCCCCCGGGAAGAGCTGGTCAAGCCTGAAATCAGGGGGGCCTATGGTGACGTCGTTCACAGAATCGTAGAGGCTCCCTGCGAAGAGCTTCCGTTCCGCTGCATCCTTCAAGGCTACAGGGGAGGCTGCTTCCTTAAGCGAAATCCAGCCATGTTGAAATAAGCGCTCTACCGATCTGGTCGTGCTGTTGTAGGAGGTAAGGTGCCGGTGCCAGACCATTTTCCACGGTTTTCCCGAGGTCGTGTCGAAGGAGTCATAAACAATGCGGGAAACCTCCTGCTGCCAGACACTCACCTCCCTGGGGGGCGAGAGGGTGATCGGTGTTGCGGGATTGATCACGAACCCTGAATCCGTCCACGCCGTTCCGTCGCCGTCTGAGTAGGCCATGCGGGTGCTTGTCTGGAGAAGGTTACTCTGAAGCGTTGAGGGAGCTACGGAAGAGTAACTCATCCATATCCGTCCGCTCCCATCCTCCGCGGGGGCAGGGTCGAAGACCCCGTTCTGGCCTGCTTCCGGGAACTCCATCCTCGCCGGAAAAAGGTTGCCGGGAGGACTTCCGCTGCCGCATGCGGTGATTATAAGGGCCCCGCTGCAAAGTAGTGTGAAAAGCTTCCTCATTAACATAATTTGGGTGATCCCGCCTCTATCTGATACTCATAGTATCATCGGATATGGGAGAGTGAAATTGTAGCTGAAGAAATGGGGTCAGGGCCTGGCCCCATGGTAGAATGAAAAAAAGCCGTCGATCTTATAGATGGGCGGCTTTTTGTTTGTCCTGTATGGAATGAAAACCTATTTTCTTATCTTCTTCTTTCCCCTCACGGCAAGCCCCACAAGTCCCGTTCCGAGAAGGAGGAGCGTAGAGGGTTCGGGGACTCCGGGAGTTGGCTCTTCGGTTTTAATGTAGAGGGAGGTAATATCTCCACTTATGGCATACGATTCTTCCTCATCATCTTCAAAGATAAGGGTCCAATTTGCATTGTCGAACTCTGAAATATCAGGGGGAGTGAGAAGGAGTGAATCGCTTGATAGCCCACTCGGGTTATCGAACAGTGCAAAACTGAAAAGTTTGAAGTCATATCCGGAAATAGAAGGGGAGCTGCTCCCAGATCCCGAGTTCGTGCTTAAGTAATCATACCCGATCAAATCATTTATGACTTTAATTTGCCCACCGCTTGTAGAAAAGGAATAGACGTCACCTCCTGAACCGGAAATGATTCCCTCTAACGTATCATAGAAATACACTCCCACCTTGTTCTCTGATGGATTTTGATCAGCTGCGTCATGTTGAAATGTGTAGGAAACAGAGAGGGTTTGTGTTAGATCGAAGATGCCCGCTAGTTCGGGGTTAACAAACCCAACATTCCCCTCGAAAGAAAAGGTAACGGGATAGGCCTGGGCGGTAGAGGAAATCAGGAAAAATCCCACAGCTAAAACGAAACTGAAAACAAATAACTTTCCTCTTTCCATCAAACCCATACCCTTCCTCCTCCAGGAAATATACTGGTATAGCACCCTGCTATAAAGCAATAACTTTGCCAGACATGTAACTTTTATTGAATGGAATCTCTTCCCCACCCAATGAACGGGATGAGAGAATTAACTTCTTATATATCAACAGATTAAGTGTGTATAAAGTGTTAGCGGAGGGTTTATTAAATCACACCCTTTTGTGTGTGCGGCATGATCATCACAGGATATGGAAATTATTGAGAAATAATATGAATTATTTTTCTCATTAAAGGAAAGATTTCGACCAATATTTTTGCCTCAATCCTTGACGAAGGTCCCCTTCTTCAGATCCTCGAGTGCCATTGCGATCTCCTCTTTCGTGTTCATGACGAAGGGGCCGTAACGTGCGATAGGTTCGTTGAGGGGTTTTCCCGAAATGAGCAGGAAACGGACAGGCTTTTCCCTGGTGTTCACAGTCACATACTCCCCATCTCCAAGAACCGCAAGCTTTGTTCTGCTAAGAA
>CAYSOQ010000231.1:0-3098 GCA_964432685.1 uncultured bacterium | reverse complement strand
ATTTTCTTAACAAGCCTCTTCCTGGACGATACCCTCGTCCAGTGTGCCATATTTTTTACGAACGATTCCTTCAAGGTCACTGCCAGTTCTAAGCCAGTTTTTGATGAATAGAGAATTTTCCACTTTTTTCGACTCCTTCAAGATTCCCGTAACTGCTCCGCAGTGTGTGTGCCCCATTACGATTATGTGCCTGGCGCCAAGAACGTCGATCCCGTATTCCAGGAACGCGCCTACCCCAGATTCGTCTACCCCATCCTCTCTGTAAGGGGGGATGAAATTTCCTATATTCCTCAAAACGAAAATCTCTCCGGGAAAAGCACCTGTTTTTAAGTGGGGAACCACCCGGGAATCGGAGCAGGAGATGAGGATCGTGTCAGGGCTCTGCCCATTTTCCAACTGCTTGAAAAGGTCCCTGTTTTCCCGGAAATAATCCTCCCGGAAACGGATGGCACCCTCCCGGTACTTATCTTCAGCCATAGGACCTCCTAAACGGAAAGCGTCCTGGAATTAAGTATTGAATCTGGGAAACGGCATGTTCCATTCATCCTCACAGATTGTTGAGGGAATGCCTGAGAGTACCGTAATCTACCTTGAGGCGCACAAAACCGTAGAATGAACCGAGTACCCCGGTGACGAGGCCAGGATAACTCCACCAGATCCCGAAATATTTTATGGAGATGAAAAAAATGATAGAGGAATTGATGAAGCCGAAGGCTATTCCCGTTGTGATCGTTAGGTAATACTTGATGATATTCTTTCTCTTCGCTTCTTTGCTCACTACTTCTACCCCCGCTGTAATATGGTGACCTGAGTGAATTATACTGCATCAAAGGGATAGGAGAATATTTTTTCTTCCGGGTTGATTCACGTCAAGGAGCGGGCCGGAGTTGCGAGGTATTCTCAAGAGGAAAAAGAGGTAAAGGTAATCAAGGAGGTAGTTGAAAATGGATAAATATACGAAGGGATTTGTCGTTGCGGCCCTCATATATTTCGGTATCGCGTCAGTAGCGGGAATCTTTATGGGGGCAGGAGTCGACCCTTCCTGGCTCAGGTTCATGCACATCCACTTCAACCTTCTCGGTTTCATGTCCATGATGGTATTTGGCGTGGGATACTTCATCCTTCCGAGGTTCAACGGCAAGGAACTCAGGCATCCCGGCCTCCTGCCCGTTCACTTTTTCGCAGCTAATGTGGGACTGCTCGGGATGGTTGCTACCTATCCAAACAGGCCATCGTTTTTCTTCACCTTCTTCGCTGTTGTAGAGGGGGTTTCCATCGGCCTCTTCATTTACAATCTCATTGCCACTCTCCTGTATGAGCCGGCAAGAGAAGCCGAAAAGGAGAGAAAGGAGCCCCCTATCCTGCCTGGGATACGGGTGGGAGAACTACTAAATAAATACCCGGGGATTCACGAAGTGTTCGTAAAAAACGGCTTTTTTTCTCTGGATAATCCAGAACATAGGGCGCAGGTGGAGAACATGCCCGTTACGGTGAAGATGGCGAGCCAGAAGCATGGGGTGCCCCTCGATAAGCTCCTCACTGAGTTGAACGCCTTTATTGGGGTTGAGGTGGAGGTTCGGAGTGGTAGTGCCCATGGTGGGAATGGAAGCCGGGAGGGCCTGGAGGAAGGGAAGATCGGGCCCGATCATGTTCTTGGGGATATTATAGAGGCTCATCCGGAGACAGCCGATGTATTCAGGAAATATTATGGGGAGGGTTGTTTCTCCTGCCCGGGGCAGGCTACGGAAACAGTCAAGATGAGCGCCATGATGCATAATCTGGATGAGAAGGTCATCCTGGAGGAGTTGAACAGCGTGATCACCCGGTAATGGGTGGAGCTAATTCTTTAATTGAAGTGTGGTTTCATAAAGCCTGAAAAGTCCCAGGAGTGCTCCGGTGGATATGAGGGATACAGGAGATCCCAGTATTTTGTGGGGTGGGTCTCCATCGAATGCCTCGGGGAGATAGTAGGGAGTGTGTTCTTCAGCAATTTTCCTCAATGACAGGAGGAACCTCTTCATCTGGTTGATAGTGCGGTTATTAGGGCCATGGACATATAACAGTGCCTCACAGTAGAGAAGAGAAAGATGCGGTAAGATCCCGCCATTAAAAAGTGCTTCCGTGAAGGAGATTTCTCCTCCTTCAGGATTCCCCCTGTACCCGGGAGATGAAGGATCAAGAGACCTGAGACCATGACTCGTGAGGAGAGTTCCTTTGATTCGGTGGAGGATTCTTTTCCCGAATGTGGGGGAAATCACGGGGTTGGTTAGGGCCAGGGCATAAAGTTGATTGGGACGGAGATCCCTGGAATGTCCACTTTCCCGCACAACGTCGGCCAGATAACCCTCCTTTTCAAGGATGAATTTCTGCAGGACTGATCGTTTCACTCTGGGGATCAGACGGTTGATTTCGTGGGCCACCTTCTTCCTTCCGCTGGCCATCAGGAGGTCCCTGTAGAGGCATAACCCGTTGTACCAGAGTGCGTTCACATCCACAGCCTTGCCATGCCGTGGGGCAATGTGGTCATCTCCCCTCACTCTGTCCATCCATGTTGATTCGATGCCACCCTCGGTAGCGTTAATGAGAAAGTCCCTGTCCATCTGTATGGAATAATCGGTTCCCTCCATGAATGAACGTATGATTTCCTCGATCACGGGAAACCATTGTTTCCATTCTCCGCGCTGTCCCAGAAGACGCATGTACCTGGATACGACCTCGATGAAGAGGAGGGAGGTGTCGGCACTGCAATACAGGGGGGACCCATCTTCCGATATGTATTTCGGAAGGAGACCTCTTCGAAGGTATGGGCGGATAGATTCAATGATCTTTGACGAAGTGGTGATGTGCCCGAACCTCAGGAGGAAATCCCTCACGAAGTGGAGGAGGTCGAAAATATTCACCTGGTAATAGGGAAATCCCGAGGGGGGAAGTAGAACCCCGTTCCTCTCCTGCAGGAGGGAGAGAGCGGAAGCATCGAGGGGATCGAAGCTCTTCTGAAACAGGCGTGGATTTTTCCCCACCCTTGTGAAGCGTTTTTTCCGCAGGGCCTTCCTGATCGTGGTCAGGTGCTTTTTTGAGCCCTCATTCAGCAGGGATTT
>CAYSOQ010000230.1:0-3105 GCA_964432685.1 uncultured bacterium | reverse complement strand
CCGGGTAGCGAGCAAAGTTGTCGATCTTCTGGAACCAGTAGAATCTTGACAACATTGGAGGTGGCTAATTGTTTACATTATCGGAAAGGGTGAGGACTTTGCCACCCTATCTTTTTGCTGAACTCGACAGGAAGAAAGAGGAGGTGATCCAGAGGGGAATCGATGTGATCGACCTGGGCGTGGGGGATCCAGATCTTCCTACTCCTCCATATATTGTTAAGGCTATGGAACGGGAGATCCGGAAAGGAGAAAACCATTGCTACCCATCCTACCTGGGGACCATCGAATTTAGAACAGCCGTGGCGCAATGGTACCTTGAACGTTTCAATGTTCGCCTCGACCCGGCAAGCGAGGTGATTGCACTGATCGGTTCCAAAGAAGGGATTGCCCATTTCCCCCTTGCTTTTGTTGAACCGGGTGACATAGTTCTCGTTTCCGATCCCGGGTATCCTGTCTATCAGGTTTCTACGAAATTCGCGGGAGGTGAAGCCTATCCCCTCCCCTTGAAGAGGGAGAATGATTTCCTCCCAGATTACTCTTCAATCCCGGCGAAGGTTCGGAAGAAGGCCAGGCTTCTATTTATCAATTACCCCAACAACCCCACGGCAGGAGTTGCCACGAAAAAATTTTTCAGGGAAACAGCCAGGTTCGCCCGGGAAAATGGAATCATCGTCTGCCATGATGCAGCGTACACGGAGATCTATTACGGGAGTTACGTACCTCCAAGTTTTCTCCAGCTGCCCGGGTCGAAGAAGGTGGGGATAGAGTTCCATTCCCTCTCCAAGACTTTCAACATGACGGGTTGGAGAATCGGATTTGCAGCGGGGAACAGGGAACTCGTGAGGGGGCTGGGAAAGATCAAGACCAACATTGATTCGGGTGTGTTCACAGCAATCCAGAAGGCGGGGATTGCTGCTCTAAAGAAGGGTGACGGGAGTGTGAAGAAACTCAGGAATGTATACCGTAAGAGGAGAGATATACTCGTGAAGGGGTTGGAGGAAGGAGGATTTTCCCCTATCCTGCCCAGAGCATCCTTCTACGTCTGGATGCCTGTCCCCGAAGGGATGACCTCTTCGGGATTCGCTTCCGCACTTCTGGAAGATGCAGGTGTGGTTTGCACTCCGGGTGTGGGATTTGGCAGTTCCGGAGAAGGGTACGTGCGTTTTTCCCTTACGGTTGATGAGAAGCGTTTGAAGGAAGCGGCGGAGCGGATCGGGCTGTTGAATTTTTGATGAATGAAACTCTATTTCCTCATTCTTGGATCCAATCATGGCCTGCCGGGGAGGAATATTGAAGAGGCTCTCCGGAAACTTAAGAGGTTCGGAGAAGTGGTATCTCGTTCTTCCTTCTATGTCACAGAGCCGGTAGGGAAGAAACATCAGGAAGGATTTTTAAACTTAGGTGTAAAATATAAGAGTACCCTGTTGCCGAAAGAGATCATGGAAGCATTAAAGGGAATAGAAAGGGAAATGGGTAGGGTATTCACTGGAAACAAGGGGCACAGGCGGATCGATATAGATGTTGCATCAGGTGATATCCCCTCTGAGGACCCTTTTATCACAATCCCTCACCCGGCACTGAACGGGAGGAAGTTCATGCTCGAACCCATTTGTGAGATTGATCCTGACTACCGGGGAGGAAAGAGGGGTGAGACATTCAGGGAACTTTTAGAGAAATGCGGAGATACATGCGAGGTGATCAGATTATGAAAAGGTTATTGATCCTTTTTTTATGCGGAGTCTTTTCTCTTTCATTCGTTGCGTGTAAGGACAAGAGTCAACCTCCCAGGGGAGGGAGTACCTTCCCATCGGGGGCGGCAGGGAGAGAGGGAGAACTCTCAGCCCTGAATAAGATTGTAGCGAATGATCCCACCAACGTGAAAGCATACGTGGCGATGGGAAACATATACTTCGACACAAACCGTAACGCCGATGCAGTTACAGCGTACAAGAAAGCCCTCGAGCTGAATCCGGACGATCCTAACGTGCGTACCGATATGGGAGTCTGCCTCAAGCGCATGGGAAGGATTGACGAGGCGGTTTCCGAATTCAAGAAAGCCAGCCGCTCCGACCCCCGTCATTTTCAGTCCCGGTATAATCTCGGGGTGACACTGTTGCAAAATAAGAAGGACCTTCGGGGGGCTCTCTCTACATGGGAAGCCCTGGTGAGGGATATTCCCCAGTTTCCCGGAAGAGAGGGCCTCATCACACAGATAAAGAGCCTGAAGAGCAAGGAGATTACGGGAACACCTGTGATGGGAGAGAAGAATAAGGGGAAGTGACGCCCCGATCTTGGAGGAAGCAATGAAGATATTCATCGATACAGCGAATATTGAGGAGATAAGGAGAGCCAAAGAGCTCGGTGTTCTGGACGGGGTGACCACGAACCCATCCCTGGTGGCCCGGGAGGGGAAACCATTTGAGGAGATCATCAAGGAGATATTTTCCATTGTTGATGGTCCGGTTTCCCTGGAGGTGGTGAGCGAACAGTGGGAAGCCATGGTGGAAGAGGCGAAGGGCTTAAACTTGGCAGGGGATAATGCTGTGGTGAAAATTCCGATGACAGAAGATGGGTTGAGAGCCACAGGGATTCTATCGAGGGAGGGGATACCCGTAAATATGACTCTTATCTTCAACCCTGTCCAGGCGATGATGGCCGCCAAGGCGGGTGCCAGGTATGTGAGCCCCTTCATCGGCCGTCTCGATGATATTTCCCACCGTGGTATGGACGTGGTGGAACAGACATTACAAATATTTGCGAATTACGGGTTCGATACAGAGATTATAGCCGCATCCATACGACATCCCATGCATGTCCTGGAGGCTGCCCTGGTAGGTGCGGATATTGCCACTGTCCCCTTCAAGACGATACAAATCTTATTAAAACATCCTTTGACTGACAGGGGTTTGGAAAAATTTCTATCTGACTGGGAAAAGGCAAAAGTCTAATATCCAATTAGAGAACTACCCAATTTGCTGTTCTGAATCAACTCGATATAATTTTTTATCTGTTTTATTCTCAGTTACCCACCAAATAAAAAATAGTTATAAAATCATTGACAAAGCGGGAAAAAGTTTATATATGTAACTATGCTTTTATTTGGTG
>CAYSOQ010000229.1:0-3114 GCA_964432685.1 uncultured bacterium | reverse complement strand
GGGTAAACGTTTTGGATTCACCTGATTTCATACCCATAATTGACTCTTCAAACCCGGGGATCACCCCGCCCTCACCGATGGTAAACTCCAGGGGCTTCCCGTCTTTCGATGTATCGAACACCGTCCCGTCATGGAAACTTCCGGAATAGTGTACTCTCACAGTTGTACCCTTTTTTGTTTCCACCCTCTCTTTTCTCCTTGTATCCTGATTGTTATGCTAAGAAACAGGGCAAATAACCTGTGAGGTGGGCACAGACATTGAACCGTTTTCTTGAGCTAATCGTGGAAAGTCTACACTCATATCAAGTTGTTGTCAACTAGATATTAAATAGTGCCTGTTCGAGATCCTCTATCAGATCCTTTGCCGACTCCATACCGATGGAGAAGCGGATCATGGAATCGGTTATCCCCCTGCTCAGCCTCTCTTCAGGTGAAAGGCCGAAGTGGGTGGTGGTCATTGGCTGGGTGGCCAGGCTCTCCGGCCCGCCTAAACTCGCAGCAATCGTAATGAGTTCCAGATTGTCAACCACCTTCGTTGCATCCTCTCCCGAGCCGTCGATCTCGAGTGTTAACATGCCCCCGAACCCCGACATCTGGGAACTGGCGAGCACGTGTTGAGGGAAGGTGGGAAGCCCCGGGTATAGGGCTCTTCTCACCTTTGGATGGGCATCCATGGCTTCTGCCACAGCCATGGCCGTTTCGTTCTGCCTCTCAACCCTGATGGGAAGGGTCCTGATGCTCCTTGATAGGAGGGCTGCAACCTCGGGGGCCATCATCTGCCCCAGGTTCTTCCGCCAGGGGGCCACGGGGTCGATCAGCTCCCTGGGCCCCATGAGAGCCCCTCCGGTTAAGTCGCTGTGCCCTCCCAGGTACTTCGTGGCGCTGTGAACGGCAATATCTACTCCCAGAGAGAGAACCTGTTGATTGATTGGCGATGCGAAGGTGTTATCCAGGGCAACGAGCGCACCATATTCGTGGGAAAGCTTAGATATCTTCCTGATATCGAATATCTCCATATTCGGGTTCGTGGGAGTCTCGAAAAAGACCAGGCCAGGCTTCTTCTTCAGTACATCCTCTAGTTTTTCCACCTCGCTACCAAGGAGAAGGTAGGTGGGGATCCCTACAAGAGGAAACTGTTCACCCAGGAGCTCAAGCGTACCCCCGTATGCGTTTCCGATACAGACAATCCCTTTCTGGCCGTGGGCGAAGAAAAGTGCCGCCTCAGCAGCCATACCCGAGGAAAAGACCATGGCGGCTTCAGCGTTTTCAAGGCTCGCAAGCTTCGCCTCCACGCTCTTGATCGTCGGGTTGAGGCCGTATCGGGTGTAGAGGTTCCCCTCCCGCTTCCCTTCCACCACTTCAAGCAGGTCGGCTGTCGATTTGAACCCGAAGGTAGATGTGTTGTAAACAGGAGTGTGGGGGGAGCCCTCTTTGTCCCCACCCTCGCCTGCATGAACGCACCGTGTGGCAAGATCATAATCTTTTTTCATATCCCCCTCCAAACACATTTCATAGGTTTTCCATCCTGGAAACTACTTCCTCTATGTCCTCATCCGTCGTCATCCTTCCCAGGCTGAAGCGTACCGCCCCCATTCCCCACTCTTCAGGCACTCCCATGGCTTTCAGCACGGGAGAAAGTGTCACCTCCCCAGCATGGCAGGCCGAACCTGTGGAAGCTGCCACTCCGGTAAGGCTTCCGAGGAAATCGCCCCCGATTTTTCCCTTGAAATTCACGTTCAATGTGTTGGGCAACCTCTTGTCCGGATGGCCGTTCAACAGGAGAGCGTCTCCAAATAGGCCCCCCAGTTTTTCATGAAAATAATCTCTCATTTTCCGCGCGTCATCCTTCATATAAAGGGGTGCAATCTCGCAGGCTTTTCCCAGGCCGACGGTTAAAAGCGCGCTTTCCGTCCCCGCCCGCCTGCCGCCTTCGTGGCCCGCACCATGAATAACCGATTCAAGAGAGGTCCCTTCACGCACGTATAAGGCACCCACTCCTTTTGGAGCATACAGCTTGTGCCCCGCAATTGTTAAGAGGTCGACTCCCAGGTCATTCACCTCTACTGGAATTTTTCCCACTGACTGGGCAGCATCCGTGTGAAAGAGGATACCATATTCTTTTGCGATCACCGATATCTCCTCGATCGGCTCTATTGTCCCTACTTCGTTGTTGGCATGCATCACCGTTATGAGTATCGTTTCACTCCTGATTTCTCTCCTGATATCACCTGGGTCTACCAGCCCGTACCCGTCGACGGGTACTATCGTAACTTCAGCTCCAAGTTTTTTCAGAAAATTAAGAGGTTCGATTACTGCCGGATGTTCCACCGCGGTAGTTATGATATGTTTCTTGCCCTTCAAGCTGGCGAAGAAGGCGCCCTTTATGGCATGGTTGTTCGCCTCGCTCCCCCCGCTGGTAAAGACCACTTCACCCGCATTCGCCCCGATGAGCGCAGCCACTTTCTCCCGGGCATCGGTAAGTGCCGACCTGGCAGTATATCCCTCAAAGTGGAGGGAAGAGGGGTTTCCGTAGTGGCCTGTGAGGTAGGGGAGCATAGACTCCCTTACTTCGGGAGCAATGGGAGTGGTGGCATTGTAATCTAGATAAATGTTGCGAACCATGTTATCTCCCCCATTAAAATTATAGTGTAGTTTCACCGGTCTGAACTTACATCCTTTTATTTTCTGTTTCAGGAACCCGTGGGGGCAATGTCTCTCCCATGGTGAAAGTAACTATCATGCCTGATAGAAACGTAAGACCTCCAATTGCAGAAATTGCCACTCCTATCCCGAAAAGATCGGTCTCCAAAGCGACAGTTAACAGGAGGGGAGCGAAGAAGATGAGTGAACTTTTAGACCCTTGCTGAGATCAGGAGTGGCTTATTTTTTCAAATGTCCGGCGCCATCCGGGGGGTATGGAGGGGATACGTAATATCTGCTGGATCTTCTCCCGGTTGTCCTTATCGAAGTATAAGGTATGGACAAATTCCCGAACGGATACCTGTTCCGGCCCAACCTTAACTCTCTCGACAGGGTCGCCAGCCCCTACCTCTCCCTCTTCGAGGACCCGGAAATAGAAACCAGAGCGGCCGCTCATGAGAAACCGGCGGGAAA
>CAYSOQ010000228.1:0-3119 GCA_964432685.1 uncultured bacterium | reverse complement strand
TCAAGGAGAGCAAGGCGCGCATGATTCAGGTCTTCAAGGCCGGGTACACGGAACTTATACGCTTCAAGAGGGTTGCACGGCAGGAGGCTGAATTACCCGAATCAGAGGGGGAAGATGGTGGGTCGAGAATTCTCCCTCCACTGGGTCCCATCGATGGAATTGAGCGGGCAATGAGGAAAACCATCAATGAGCAGCAGGATGAACTTGAATCGTACCTCCCCTTCCTGGCAACCTGTGGGTCCACCACTCCTTTCATCGGCCTCTTCGGGACGGTTTGGGGGATTATGAACGCTTTTGCGGGAATCGGAGTGACAGGGTCGGCGAGCCTGGCCACGGTTGCCCCGGGTATTGCGGAAGCACTTGTTGCAACTGCTGCGGGACTTGCTGCGGCTATCCCCGCAGTTATCTTCTATAACTTTTTCGTGAACAGGGTAAGGAGGAATGTAACATCATTTGAGTCGTTCACCACAGATTTCATCAATTTTATCGAGAGGAACATTGAGAGGTTGATCTGATGGCGATAGGACCTCGCGGGGATAACAGGAAGGATATGTCGGAGATAAATGTGACCCCGCTGGTGGACGTGATGCTTGTCCTGCTTATCATTTTCATGGTCACTGCGCCCATGCTCCAACAGGGTGTAAATGTCAATCTTCCACAGGCGGCTGCCAAAGCCATGAGGACGAAATCTCAGAGGAAGGTAGTAGTCACAATAGACGGGGCAAACAGGATTTTTATAGGGAAACAACCCGTCAAATTCAACGCACTGAGGAAGAAACTCGCTGCTATCTTCAAGGAGAGAAAAGAGAAGGAACTCTATTTCCGTGCCGATAAGGGGGTCTCTTACGGGTTAGTTGTGAAGGTGATCGCCGAAATCAAGAATTCGGGTATCGAAAAACTGGGAATGGTAACGGAGCCCCTTGAAAGGTAAGGGAATTGAATATTCCTGCAGGAGAGGGTTTGCAGAAAGACTTAAAGAAAATGCTAACCCTGTCTTTGCTTCTCCACCTGATCATTATTCTCCCTGTATTCTTATTCTCAATGAAAGGGAGTACCCTCATCATCTATTCTCCCGTCTATTCCGTTGACCTGGTTGCGCCTTTGCATGGGAGAAAAGCGGGCGGTAAGGAGAAGGGGAGCGGGCTAGCCACCCTGAAAAGGATAAAGGAGCGGAAGAGGAATTCCGCGAGGAGAAAGAGAGAAGCCGAGAAGCTCCGAAAAAAACTTGCCGCCCTGAAGAAGATACGTGCCCTGGAGGAAAAGCAGGCTATGGAAGCTCTCCACGCGAGGGTGGAGGCCCTGAAGGCAAAAAAGAGTGGGAAAATCGTGAAGAAAAGACTTGCCGAAATCGAGAGGAAACAGAGAGAGCGGGAAAATACAGAAAAACTCATTCGTAATATGCAACAGAAGATTGCGGCCCTCAAGCAGTCAGTAAACGAGAGGGGAAAAAATGAAAGAGACGAGAAGAGCCGGGGGACTGCCAGGGAAAGGGTCACCACGGGAGGAAAGGGAACACTGGATATGCCCCCGGAAATCAAAGCCTATCTAAATGATCTGGATCAGAAAGTAAGGGGGGCATGGACTGTTCCCAGGGTTCTCATCGGAAACAGGAGCGATCTGATGGTACAGCTACGTATCATCATTGAAGAGAATGGGGGTGTGTCCTCCATCATTGTAGAGAGGCCATCCGGAGAGAGGCCTTTCGATGAATCTGTTCTGCGCGCCATCAAGAAGGCTTCACCCCTGCCGACCCCACCCGAGATTCTCAGGGAGGGAAAAGATTATTTCGAGGTGGGATTCCGCTTCCATTACTTCAAGGAGGGAGAATAGATGGGAAGAGGGGAATTCTCCAGGGTCAGCCTCAAGGTCTGCCTGTTCACACTCGTCATTTCCATATGGGGTATCTCTCCCTCATGGGGCCTCATTTATATAGATATCAATTCTCCGTCGGGAGTTAGAATCCCTGTGGCGATCCCTGCCCTTTTAGGAGAAGATCCCCTGGGAAACAGCTATTCCATGGCGATCGCCAAGGCACTGGCTTCGGATCTTGAAATATCTGCAGTCTTCAAAGTAATCAACAGAAATACCTATTTAGAGACGATTTCGAAAGATAGTTTCGTTGATGGAGGAATCTCTTTCTCCGACTGGAAGATGATCGGGGCGGACTCCCTTGTTGTGGGAAAAGTCAGGGGGGAGGGGAAAAAACTCTCCGTAGAATTCATCCTCTATGATGTTTCTACTGGGGAAAAAATTACCCTTAAAAAGTATGTGGGCCCTGAAAGCAGGTACGAAATGATAGCCCATAAGTTTGCCAATGAGATTCTTTACCGTTACACAGGTGTCTACGGGGTGTTCGATACGGAGATCGCTTTTTCTGCCCGGAAAAGGAAGGGTAAAGAGCTGTTTATTATCGATTTTACCGGGAAAAAGTTGAGGCAGATTACTTCTAATGGGTCGATCAACATGTTTCCCCGCTGGTCTCCTGATGGCTATAAGATTGCCTACCTCTCATACAGGAGGGGGAAACCCTATGTATTCATGAGGGATTTTATCAAGGGGTCAGATATGCTCCTCTTGAAACGGGGGGGGTTCAAATCACCAGGCTCCTTTTCCCCCGAAGGGGGGTCCCTCTACCTTTCCTTGAGCCGGAGGGGGAACACGGATATTTACAGGATGGATCTATCAGGAAGGCGCCTTTTTCGAGTTATTTCCCATTACGGGATCGATGTTTCTCCCTCCCTATCACCCGGGGGAGATAAGATTGCCTTTGTCTCCGACAGGTCAGGATACCCACAGGTGTACGTGAAAGATCTGAGGGGAGGGAGGGAGACGCGAGTCTCCTACGCGGGATATTACAGCACTTCTCCTTCATGGTCCCCCCGGGGGGATCAGATTGCCTTCGCATCCATGTCTGATGGAAAATTCTCAATATATTCAGTTAGTTATAATGGTTCAAATCTCAAGGAAATTGTTTCGGCAGATGGGAATTGTGAGGATCCTTCCTTTTCCCCTGACGGGAGATATATTGTTTACATTTACAGAAAAAAAGGGTACTCTGAAGCGAGAATTGTAAATGTAACCGGCCTGGGAGATAGGCTTCTCATCAAAGGTTTGAAGGA
>CAYSOQ010000227.1:0-3136 GCA_964432685.1 uncultured bacterium | reverse complement strand
AAATCTCGATAATCCATACATGCGTGGTAACATCTGATATACACATCGAGAGAACGCTCCGTTCGGACAGGGAGAAAATCCTCAAGAGATCGGTGGAGGCAGTGAAGTTCGCGAAATCCCTCTGTCCGGATGTGGAATTTTCCACGGAGGATGCCTCACGTACGGACTTCGAGTATCTCTGCAGGACAATCGAGCAGGTGATAAAGGCGGGGGCTACGACGATCAATGTTCCCGATACAGTGGGGTATGCCATCCCCGAGGAGTTCGGGGAAAGGATCAGAATGCTCAAGGAGAAAGTCCCTGCACTCGACAATGCTGTCCTGTCTGTACACTGTCATAATGACTTAGGGCTCGCGAGCGCCAATACACTCGCGGCGATCAAGAATGGGGCGAGGCAGGTTGAGGTGACGGTTAACGGGGTTGGAGAAAGGGCAGGAAACTGTGCCCTTGAAGAGGTTGTAATGGCTCTTCGGACCAGGAAGGATTTCATCGGTCATTTTAAAACAGGGGTCAGAGCAAAGGAGATCTACAAGACTTCCCGGATGGTGAGTACTCTCATGGGCCTGGTGGTTCAGCCCAACAAGGCTATCGTTGGGAGCAACGCCTTTGCCCACTCATCTGGGATCCACCAGGACGGGATTCTCAAGGACAGATCTACCTACGAAATCGTTAGGCCAGAAGATGTTGGGGTGATTGCCCATGAATTTATCCTTACCGCCCGTTCTGGCAGGCACGCCCTCCGCGATCGAGTTTCCGAGATGGGATATAGTCTCTCTGACGAGCAGTTTGAGAACTTCTTCAACAGGTTTCTGAGTCTTGCGGACAAGAAAAAGGAAGTAACCAACGAAGATATATCGATCCTCGTTGAGGAGGAACTCTTCCGTGTCCCAGAGACATATAAGCTCGAGCATATCCAGATCTTCTCTTCATCCCAGTCAACTCCCATGGCGGCTCTCAAGGTGAAGAAGGGGAAAAAGGTGGTGGACGATGCGGCAACGGGGAACGGGCCACTCGATGCAGCCTATAAGTGTATTGAACGTATCGTGAAGAGGAAATTCCGCCTCGAATCATTCCACATGAACGCAGTTACGAGTGGAAAAGATGCCATCGGCGATGCAACCGTGCGGGTAAGGGCAAACGGGAGTTCATACATAGGGAGGGCAACGAGCACAGATATCATAGAAGCTGCGGTTAAGGCATATATCGCCGCCATCAACAAGGCGATCTACTTTGAAAAAAAGGAGAAGAAAACGGGGAAAAAGGGAAAAAAGACTGCATAATGATGTCCGGCGTCCTATGTTCGACGTCCGAAGTCTGACGAAAGCTGATAATTCCGAATTCTGGATTCCGAATTCAGAAATAAACCGGGACCTGGAAACTATATGTGAGGGATGGTTGTTTCGAGTTTCGGGTTTAGGGTTTCGAGTTATCTCTGAACTCTGATCTCGGAACACTGAACTGGTTTTTAGAATGCCGCGATGATTACCCCTGCGGTGACCGCGATCTGGAACATGATCTGGGTGATATCCTTTATATCCTTTATCGCCCTTGTTTTTACAATCTCTTCGGGTACGGCGATTGTATCGCCCGGGTCGAGTTCGGCAGACCTGATGCTTTCCACGTTCTTCTTTGAAAGCACCGATCCGTCCGCCTTGATCACGAAAATCTCCTTCTCGTCCGCGCTGTCCGTGGGGCCTCCCACGAGGTCGAGGTAGTAGCCCGCGTCCTTTTCCCCAGCGTTGTAAGTCACTGCAGTGGGGTTGTAGACCTCTCCGATGACGTTAATTACGTTCATATGTTTCGGAACGGTGAGGGTGTCCCCATCCTCGAGAACCAGGTCGCTGTCAGAGCCCTTGAACTTGTCGAGCTCAGCTAAGTGGATTACGATTCTCCCCTTCGCCTGTACGCTCCGGAGTTTCGTTAGAAGGGATTGGCGGGCCCGAAGGAGTTCCTTCTGAATCTTCACGTCATCGGGATCGATAATTCCCACAATTTCCTCAGATGTTTGTATCGCAATTTTATGCTCGAGGTTCTTTATGAGACTGTCTATCCTCTCCTGTTGTACTTTTTTAACCCCTTCCCTCGTAAAAACGATACCCTTGAGGTAGGCGTCCTCCTTGAAGCCTCCTGCCCTGTCGATTACGGAACTTAAGCGCTCACCTTTACTTGCGCCATAGTACCCTGGAAACTTTACCTCCCCCTCGATTTTCACGAAGATGGTCTCCGAAGCGTTCGGATGGGCCCTGATGATCACGTGGTCTTCGTCCTTTAATGGCAAGTCGTTCACCGGGTCGTGCTCCATGGCCTGGTTCACATCAAAATAGAGGTTCACAAGAGTCCTGTTTTCCTGTACCCTCACCACTTCTCCTCTCCCGTGATATGCGGTTTTTTTCAGGTCCCCACTCAGCCGGATCAGGTCGGAGATACGCATTCCCTCCTTCACCTCGTATTTTCCCGGATTTCTCACCTGTCCCGAGATTGTCGCCAAAGGAAGGTCTCTGAAATCTTTCCTGGAAAAGACGAGTACCCGGTCGTAGGGTTTAAGTGGGACATTTGCGCTCTCTTCTTTTTCGAGGACGGCCTTCCTCAGGTTTACCGATATGATTTTCCTGTGCATGTCAGGCGGCACGAGGCGGATGAGGACAGCATAATCGAAATATGTTTCCGGGAGAAAAGCAAATTGATCAGGGAGGATGTCCCTGAGCATCATCCCCTCCTTGAGCTCGTACTTCCCCGGGTTGTATACATTTCCCTTCAGTGTCACCGCATTGGTATCCTTCCTGAAGAGGGCTTTGACCCTGACTATATCGCCGTCTTTCATGGGGAAACCCTTTTTCCCTGCCGCGAGTTTATCTACGTCCACATCGAGGACGATTCGCGAGCTGTTCTTGTAAAGACGTTCTACCTGGAGCCGCTTTTTGAAGGCTGTGGGGGAGAAACCCCCCACCATATTCACAAGAGCCTTCAGTTGTTCCCCTTTTTTCAGCTCGAAAATTCCCTGTCTTTTCACCTCTCCTGTTACTGCAACGAGGCTTTTCACGACGGGAACGAATACGGTGTCACCCTGGATGAGGGGAATATCTCCAGAGATGTTTCCCTCGAGGAGGAGTTTGTAAATATCTATGTGGCGGACGGT
>CAYSOQ010000226.1:0-3158 GCA_964432685.1 uncultured bacterium | reverse complement strand
TTTTGATGAAACGTGTTCAACTGAAACGGATACTTTTTCCACATCTCTGAAACCTGGTTAAAATGAAACACGCAACCCATATAGCGTGTTTGTTAATATCATGGTATTTGCGAGGAATTAAGAATTATTATTTAGTTTTTTGTGAAGGGAGGATGATCCTGACGGCCCGTTCGAAAAAGAAATAATCCCAGGCCCAGTTTATGAGCACAAGCAGGCGATTCCTGAAACCTATGAGATTTACGAGATGGATGGCCAGCCATAGGAACCAGGCGATGAACCCGGTAAAAGCCCGGGATCCTACCTGTGCCACAGCGGCGTTCCTTCCTATGACCACCATGCTTCCTCTATCTATATACTTGAAAGGCAAAGGTTTATCATCTTTTATTTGGCGGCCGATGTTTTTCGCGGCTGCAACACCCTGCTGGAGGGCAACCGGCGCCAGCAGGGGATGAGGCTCTTTTCTCCCTGAAACTGCCGCAAGGTCACCGATCACGTACACATGGGGATGTTCGGGAAGTTGAAGCGTGGATTCTACTAGAACCCTGCCGCGGCTCTCACCGGAAACACCGAATTTATTAATAATCTCGGCTCCGCTTACCCCGGCAGTCCAGATGACGGTCTCAGAGGCAATTTTCTCTCCGCTTTTCAAAAGAACCCCTTCAGGGCTTATCATTTCCACCGTCTCATTGAGCCGTATATTTACCCCCAGCTTCGCGAGGCGGGCAGCGGCGTACTCTCCGAGCTTTGCAGTCATTGTTGGAAGAAGACTGCCCGACCCTTCAAGGAGCATAACCTCTACTTCTCCGAAATCTATCTCGGGGTAATCTTTCAAAAGGGGGCCTTTGATGAGTTCAATGAGTGCCCCTGCATACTCGACACCGGTAGCTCCGCCGCCTATGATTGTAAAGGTGAGGACCTTTTTTCTGCTTCCAGGGTCCCTGATTCCCGAGGCACACTCGAAGCAGCCGAGAATCTGGTTTCTTAATTTTATCCCCTCCTCCAGGGTTTTCAGGGAGTAGGCGTGGTCACCGGCCCCTCTGACTCCGAAGAAGTGGGAGGTACTCCCAGCGGCAATCACGAGATAATCGTAGGGAAAAGACCTTTCTCCAGCATGAACCACACGGGAGTCCAGGTCGACGCCAGTTGCCTCGGCCATGAAGAAACGGACATTTTCGATATTCCGGAGAATACTTCGAACTGGGCAAGTTATCTCTTCAGGTTCGAGTTCGGCAGCAGCAACCTGGTAGAGTAAGGGGAGAAACGTGTGATAGTTGTTCCGGTCGAGCAGGTAGACATCCACCGGATATTCTGCCAGAGTCCGGGCAGCCCATAGACCTCCGAAGCCAGCTCCGATTACAACGACTTTCGGGTGCGTCTCAACTGGTGCTGGATTCCCTGTAACCGCTTTCCTTGAATGTTTCCACCGCATTGCGAATAGATTCGTCACCAGATAGGCCCTCGAAGACCTTTATATTTCCTGTTCTCAGCACAGACTGAGCGTTCTGGCCCATGCATCCCGAAAGCACCGCTTCGACCCCCTGCTCGAGCATTACCCGAGCGGCCCAGAGCCCGGACTTTGGCCCGTCCTTTCCCGGGTTGTCGAGAAACTCGTAATTCATCGATTCCGTGTCGATAATGAGGAAGCAGGGAGCCTTGCCGAATCTCGTATCTACCTGCGAGTCCATGGATTTCCCTGCCGATGTGATACAGATCTTCATTTTTCCCTCCATGGGTTTACCCCTTCCAGGCGTTTAAGGCTTCTGTAGGTGTCTGAATTTTCACACGCGTCTATCCAGCCGCAATTTATGCAGTAGTTCTTATACCATACGGGGAATATTGATCTCACTCTTTCCTCCAGGTGCTCCCAATCGTACCTCTCCCCTTCTTCAAGATTAAGGAAGCGTACAGCCTCTTCATCCATTTCCCCTATTTCTTCTTCATCACGGCAGACTGCAAAGAGGAGGTGAGGACAGGCTCTGCAAACGTCATCTGCCCCGGGAACGAAGAGTGTTCCCTCATTTTTAACAGATGTGAGAACTTCGTGGAGGTTTCTCGAGAACCTCTCGTCATACCCCTGGCCCTGGAAGAAGTGGAGGCACACCAGGTGGTGCCCTCTAAGTTTGGGGACCGGTTTTCTTATAATTCTTTCCTACCTTAACCTACTGTTAACTAAATTGTAACAGGAAGGGCCCTCCATTTCATAGGAAGATAAGGGAAGGCCCTGTTTTGCGGACGGGAAGTGGTACAATACGGCTAAGGGTGGAGGGAAAAGGAGGTACGTTGGTTGAAAATACACATAATAGGGACGGGAAGATCAGGTGCGGGTGGGAATCAGAAGACCCCCTGATGGTTGGATATCACGACGAAGAATGGGGCGTACCCCAGTATGACGACCTGAAACTCTTTGAATTTCTAATACTTGAGGGGGCACAGGCGGGACTGAACTGGAGTCTCGTCCTTAAGAAAAGGGAGAATTACCGGAAGGCCTTCAGCGGCTTCGATCCGGAGGTTGTAGCAATGTACGGAGAGAAGGAGATTATGGACTTACTGGAAGATCCCGGGATCATTAGAAACAGGCGGAAGATTGAGGGGGCTGTGGGAAATGCCAGGCTCTTTCTGGATATTCAGGAGGAGTTCGGCAGTTTCGCTGAATATTGCTGGGAATTCGTGAATGGAAAGCCGGTTATCAACCGGTGGAAGGATGTTAGCCAAATTCCTACGGGAACACCCGAATCGGACGCATTCAGCAAAGACCTGAAAAGGAGAGGGTTTAAATTCACAGGCCCAACCATCATCTATTCCTTCATGCAGGCAGTGGGGATGGTGAATGATCACATAGAAGACTGTTTCAGATACAGCCAGTTAGGGGGAAGACCCTCTCGAAGTGGGCGATAATATCCTGACCCCGTTGATGCAAAAAAACATCCAGACATGCTCCAGGAAATAACTTCATATAGTATGAGGGAAAAAGGTCAAACGGCAGGTAGAAGCCTGAGGCTCCCCCGAGCGTCACCAGCCATTCTAGCTTCCCATACTCCTCAGAGATTCTTAAGAATCTTCTGTGCAGCTTTTTTCGCCGGTTCCAGGTCCTTTTTGCTCACGTCCTTCGACTTATTTCTTATCGTGATGATTCCATGGTAATCACCGGCATAAAAGGT
>CAYSOQ010000225.1:0-3179 GCA_964432685.1 uncultured bacterium | reverse complement strand
CTATCTTCGGAAAAGGTCGTTACGGGCTGTCTCCAGGGCTCGAGGCAAACGGGAAATTCGGATATCTCCACACTGACATATCGAAAAGTTCCGACGGCATTATCCTGGGCATAGGGGGAAAGTACAAGGCTGCATTTTTCAAAAATCCATCCTATCCGGAGGTCGCAATTACCGGAAACTACGATCTCGGTTTCGGTGATGGAAGAGTACTACATTCTCTCACAGGAGGAATCCTCTTCTCGAGAACCTTCAACTCGAGGGGACACACCTTCTCCTTAACTCCTTACGGAGGAGTAGACCTGGAAGTTCTCGGTGGGTCCCTTAACGACGATACGGATATTTTTTTTCACCTGATTCTCGGAGCAGAAGTCCCGTTGAATGAACATATCTACCTGACGGGTGAATTAAAGATAGGAGGGAATCCTTCTATCGGGCTTAGCGGATCCTACAAATTTTGATCACATCAGGAGGAACTGATAATGGTTCGACTATCGGAAAAAGCTCTCACCTATTTGAATCTGGGAATTCAATCTGAAATCAAGGCCTATGTTTTTTACAAGAAGATCCTCTCCATGCTTGATGATAAAGAACTGATCGAACTGGTGGAAAAGCTCGCATTGGATGAGAAGCACCATTTCCTCCAACTCGAGGATGAGTACGACAAAAACGTCCGGTCCGAAATGTGGGCACCTTACAAAGACATTATGCGGAAAGAGGGATTGCCGGATATAGATGAATACATATCAGAAACACACGAGGACATGCTTTCCCAACTGAGTTCAATAAAGACGAAACGGGAACTCCTGGAGCTTGCCCTCATCCTCGAAAAGGAAGCATACGAATTCTTCAACGATTGCTACGAGAAGGTCGATGAACCGGAAATACAGACAATATTTGACAACCTTAGAAATTTCGAAAAAGGGCACGTCCTGACTGTTGAAAATGCCATAAAAAATCTGTAGCCCCAGAAAACCTCACCCTTCCACCCAGGGTTCGTCTGAATCGAAATCCTCCTCTTTGGGTGGGAGGTATTTTTTGTTGATCTCCACGATATCCGTTGAGAGCTTATACTGATCATATATGGCCGTAAGTTCCTTCTGGTGATCCAGTTCATCAAGCCGAATGGTCCCCAGAGCCCACTGGATATCAGTGTTAGAGAAGACGTTAAGCCCCTTTTCGCAGAGCTCAATGGCTTTCTTCTCCCCCTCGAGATGCCGCTCGATCATCTCCTTAAGAGATATCGCCTCCTGTCTCCTTAGATGGGCAGTGCTGGGTTTGGGGGCACCTCCCAGCTTCCTGATCAACTGGCAGAGCATCCTGGCGTGTTCGATTTCCATGGACCCGAACTTTCTGAAACGCTCCTTCAAAGTCTCATCCGCGACATTTGCAGCATGAAGGTTGTAATCGAAAATACCCTGGTACTCCACTTTCAACATTGTGTTCAGGAACTTCACGATATCGTAGGTCGTAACCCCCTCCCCGATGAACTCGGAGATCTTCCCGGAATCTTCCCCTGCCTTCTCTGCCACGGTTCTCAGGAACTCGACCAGATCATGATCCTTCAGAGTTCCTTCATTGAGATAATCCGACGCCTTTTCCACCCTTCCCTGCAGCCCTTCGAGGATCTCCTTGATTTCACTTAGAAGTACATCTTTCTTCATGGCCACCTCACCTTATCTCTTAGGGTTTATTCCCTTTTATTATAAACCTTAAACCCTGTATAACCAATTTACAGTTCTTCTTCTACCCACAAAGCGACCCAGATCAAAGGTCTTCCATCATCAGCACGAGGTGTTTGATAACCTCCGATGCCTTGACAACTGCATCAACCGATATCCTCTCGTCCACCCCATGAATTCTTCCCAACTCCTCTTTTGGGATCACACAGGGAAGAAGTCCGTATGTGATGACCCCAGACTCCCTGTAAAACCTGGAATCGGTAAAGCCTGTGGATAGGTACGGGAGGGGAATTGCCCCCGGGTACACTTTCTCGACTGCCCCCCCGATCAGGTCAAAGAAGGGGCTTCCCTCTGATCCGGAAGGCTTCGATGCAAAGAGGACCTCTATTTCTATGTCCAGACCATCAAGGATACCCTTCACCTTCTCCACCACCGCCTCTGGGTCCCGCCCGGGCAGAATCCTCATATCAACCGCTGCCTCCGCCACTGCGGGAATCACATTCGGCTTGAAGCCGCCTTCGAGCATTGTAACGGCCACTGTGTCCTTCATTACCGCTTCCATTTCTGGAGCAGTAGATGCAATTTCCTCAAGTTTTTCAAATTTATCCATAGAGACCACTCCCCTGCGGGCAAGCTCGTTCAGCATCGCCCTCACAGGCGCCGTCACCTCCAGGCCCTCTTCCCATTCCAGGAGCCTTCCCAGTCCCTTCACCAGGCGAAAGGTGGAATCCATCCCCGTAGGCCTAGAGCCATGACCCGCCCTTCCCAGTGCAGTAAGCTTGAGCCATAATGGGCCTTTCTCCCACATATTTACGAGGAAAAAGTCACCTGGCCCGAAGAGGTCCCTGACACCAATTCCTCCCTCGTTGAGGCCATAGCAACCCTTTAGCATCTTTCCATGGTCCTTGACGAAGTAACCGGCACCTTCTCCCCCACCAATCTCTTCATCCGGGTTGGCCACGATGAACACCTTCTTCTTCAAATTACCCCGTTCCCTGGCCGCCTTCAATACGCCGAAGATCTGCGCGACTCCGAGCCCCTTCGTGTCGAGAGTTCCCCGTCCAAGAACGTACCCATCCCTTACTTCTCCACAAAATGGATGAAAGGACCACTCTTCCTCCACCGCCGGCACAACATCCATGTGATGGAGAAATACAATTCCAGGCATCGAGTCCCCTCCCAGATTGCAGTAAATGCTCTCTTTCTCCTTCACTTTCCCCGCGGTCAAAGAAACATAGCCCCTGGACCCGAGGCAATCTTCCAGGAATTTTACCGCGGCGGAACAATCCCCGGGAGGGTTGGAAGTGTCAATCTGGATATATCGGGATAGAGTTGAAATAATTTCTCGGTCCAGCGGGTCCATACCTACTCACCCCCTTGCTTTTCCTATTTTGAATCGATTATGGCAGGAAAAGATTCTCGGGGAAATCACCGTGCTCCAGGGAAAGGGCGCCTTGTGCCTCTGAACGGGTCGCGCGCCCCCGCGGGTGGAGCCGGAGT
>CAYSOQ010000224.1:0-3190 GCA_964432685.1 uncultured bacterium | reverse complement strand
CAGCATGTCGGGTTGCGCCGCGATGCAGACGGCGGGCGATTTCCTGCTGTCGGTGGCTGGCGCGCTCAAGACGACGGTAAGCGGAAAGAAATAAAAAAATTTTTCAGACCTGACCCCGGGGCATTTCCCGGGGTTTTTTATTTGTAGGGGACACCAGCCAGATAGCATGCCTCTTCCGAAGGGGGTTCGGAATGAGTGGAAGAACTGGTTTTCCTTAATGGCACGAATTGATCCAAACCCTACTATTTTTTGAAAGGAGGATTCCATGAGCGGGATAATGGACGTATTTGCGAGGCAGATACTCGATTCCAGGGGGAATCCCACCGTGGAGGTGGAGGTGGTTCTCGAATCAGGTGTCATGGGGCGGGCGGCTATACCGTCAGGTGCATCGACGGGGACCCGCGAGGCGGTGGAACTGAGGGATGGGAACCAGAAGAAATTTTTCGGGAAAAGCGTGGAGAAGGCTGTCAGGAATGTTAACAAAGTAATTGCGCCAAAAGTGATCGGCCTCGATGCAACGGAACAGGTCTTCGTCGATATGTTACTCCTTTCCATCGATGGAACCTCCAACAAATCAAAGCTCGGCGCGAATGCGATCCTCGGTGTATCCCTTGCGACAGCAAAGGCGGCGGCACAGTTCGCTCAATTACCTCTGTACCAGTATCTGGGTGGGGTGAACACATGCACACTGCCAGTGCCCCAGATGAACATCCTGAACGGGGGAGCGCATGCCGACAATAACGTGGATATACAGGAATTCATGATTATGCCCCTTGGGGCGAAATCATTCGCCCAGGCCATCCAGATGGGTGCGGAGACGTTTCATACTCTTAAAAAGGTGTTGAAGTCAAGGGGTTACTCCACTTCCGTAGGGGACGAAGGGGGGTTCGCACCCAATTTAAAATCAAACGAAGAGGCCTTCGAGGTGATCGTCGAGGCCATCGGCAAGGCGGGATACAAGCCTGGAAAAGATATAGCCCTGGCGATCGACCCTGCAGCAACGGAGTTTTTCAGCAGGGGGAAGTATGTGTTCAAGAAATCAGATGGATCGAAGAGGGATGCCCAGGGAATGGTCAAATATTACGAGAAACTCATCAAAGACTACCCTCTCGTTTCCATAGAGGATGGCCTTGCAGAGAATGATTGGAAGGGTTGGAAATTATTCGTCAAGTCTCTTGGAGACAGGATACAGATCGTGGGCGATGACATCTTCGTGACCAACCCTGAAATTATCGCAAAGGGGATCAAAGAGAAGGCATCCAATTCGGTTCTCATCAAATTGAACCAGATCGGAACCCTCACGGAAACGATCGAGGCAGTTGATCTTGCAAAGAAGGCTGGGTGGACATGCGTGGTTTCCCACAGATCTGGAGAGACTGAAGATACTACCATCGCTGATTTTGTAGTGGCAATGGGAACAGGACAGATAAAGACGGGGTCTGTGTGCAGGACAGACAGGATTTGCAAGTACAACCAGCTCTTGAGGATCGAAGAAGAACTCGAAGGTATTTCCAGGTACCCGGGATGGGACGTGTTCTATAATATAAACGTCAACCGGAAATAGGAGGTAACTTCAGAGTGACTGGGAAACCCCTGGCTCTCATCATACTCGACGGATGGGGTTACAGGGAAAAAGTCGAAGGGAATGCAGTTTACAAGGCGAATACGCCATTTTTTGACCACCTCATGAATACCTGTCCCCACACCCTTATCTATGCCTCAGAGGAAAGGGTTGGGCTCCCTGAAGGTCAAATGGGAAACTCAGAAGTGGGACACCTGAACATTGGTGCGGGGAGAGTTGTATACCAGGAACTGGTACGTATCAACAGGTCTATTGATCAAGGCGAGTTCTTCGAGAATCCCACAATCACCAACGCTATGAATAAGGCTGGGGAGAACGGGAAAGCCCTCCACCTGATCGGGCTACTCTCCGATGGGGGTGTGCATAGCATGAATACCCACCTTTACGCCCTTATTGAAATGGCAAAAAATATAGGCCTGGAGAGGGTGTACGTTCATCCACTGCTCGATGGGAGGGACACACCGCCCGAGAGTGGTGCAGGCTACTTGGAACAGCTCAGTGAGGAGTTAGAAAGGATAGGGAGGGGGGAGATTGCCACTCTTGGAGGCAGGTATTATGGGATGGACAGGGACAACCGGTGGGAACGGACTGAGCGCGCCTACAGGGCCATGGTATTCGGGGAAGGGGCCGAGAGTGAAGATCCCGCAGGTGCGGTTCGCTCCTCCTACGGCAAAGGGGTTACAGATGAGTTCGTGGAGCCTGTTGTAATAAAGAAAAACGGCAGTCCAGTTGGGCTAATCGGGGAGGGAGATTCCATATTCTTCTTCAATTTCCGGGCAGACCGTGCCAGGCAGCTCACGAGGGCTCTGGCTTTCCCCGATTTTGACAAGTTCAAAAGGGGGGCCTACCTTCACCCCGAGTATGCATGCATGACCCTTTACGATGAGACACTTCATCTCCCGCTGGCTTTCCCCCCCCACAAGATGGAAGGGATTCTCGCGGAAGTCTTTTCCGTGGAGGGAGTCAGGAACCTGAGAATTTCAGAGACTGAGAAATATGCTCACGTTACATACTTCTTCAACGGTGGAGAGGAGAAGATATTTGACTGCGAAGAAAGGGCACTCATCCCTTCTCCCTCGGTTCCCACATACGACCTGAAACCTGAAATGAGTTCCTATGAAGTGGCGGAACGTGCGGTAACCGAGCTTTCGAAGGGAATATACGATGTGATCATCCTTAACTTTGCGAACACGGATATGGTGGGCCATACAGGGATATTAAGCGCAGCGGTGAAGGCGGTGGAGGCGGTGGATGTGAACCTGGAAAAGGTTGTGAAGCAAGTCCTATCCATGGGGGGTGCAGCCCTTATTACCGCTGATCACGGAAATGCAGAGACCATGTTTGATCCAGCGACGGGAGGCCCCCATACGGCCCACACGCTCAATCCGGTTCCTTTCCTGGTGGTGGACCCTTCCTGGGAAGGAACCCTGAAATCCGGTAGGGCACTCGAAGACATAGCACCCACAATGCTGCATATGCTCGGGATCCAGCCTCCCGGGGAAATGTCCGGACAGGACATCCGGAACTCTACTTCCTCCACGAGAGCGGGCGTGGAGAGACTGTAGTCACATCGTTGAATCTCTGGGGAGATATCCTCAACAATTTTCA
>CAYSOQ010000223.1:0-3209 GCA_964432685.1 uncultured bacterium | reverse complement strand
AGAGCGGCGCATGCCCTTTCTCTCACCCCCTCTATTCACAAAAATTTTTTTGCAGGGCCCCCCTCGCCCTATTTCCGGACCCCCCCTTCGGGGCGGAGTGTAGGAATCCCCGCCGCAACCTTGACCGCATTTTTGATGGCGAGTCCGTTTGAGGATCCGTGGCAAATCACGATGCCACCATTTACGCCCAGTAAAGGAGCTCCCCCATATTCAGTGTAATCCATTCTCTTCCACATACGCTTCAACGCGGGTTTCATCAGAATGTACCCGACCAAAGCGATATATGATTTTTGCAATTCCCCCTTGATGAAATCCCCTACCGCAACTGCAAGCCCTTCGAGGGACTTCAGGGTGAGGTTCCCCACAAACCCATCGCAGACGAATACGTCAGCCCGATCGGAAAACAGGTCTCTTCCTTCAAGGTTACCTATAAAATTCAGGTCGAGCCGGTTAAGAAGCCGAAAACTCTCCTTCGTCATCTCATTCCCCTTGCTAATCTCCTCCCCGTTACTCAATATGGCAACCCGGGGATTTGGAATATTTAGAATCCGTTGCCCGTATACTTCACCCATGATACCAAACTGAGCGAGATTCAGTGGTTTGCAATCCACATTCGCCCCTGCATCGATTAGGACGATTCTTCCGTTCGGCGTCGGGAGGGTCGTGGCAATGGCGGGCCGGTCCACTCCAGGAATGCTCTTGAGAATGAAAATCGACCCTGCCATAACAGCACCTGAATTTCCAGCACTCACAAAGGATTGGGCCGTGCCGTCTCCCACCATATTGAGGCCCACGTTGATGGATGATTTTTTTTTCTTCCTGAAAGCCGAACCCGGCTTCTCGCCCATCTCTATCACCTCAGTAGCGTCTACAATTTCGATGGGCAAAGACCTGGTATCGAATTGTGTCAGGCAACCCTGGATCTCCTCTTTTCTTCCGGTGAGGATAACGGGGATGTCGAATTCATCGGCTGCGAGAACCGCACCACGAACAATTTCATGGGGTGCGTGGTCCCCACCCATTGCATCCACTACGATCTTCATGGGCTACTTCTCCATAGGCGGGAAAGGTCAGTCCCCATAGACCTGGATCTCTCCATAGGAACCGCAAGAACCGCACGCCCTGTGAGGGAGCTTGGGCTCGCCACATTTTGAACAGGGACAAACAGCGGGTGGCTTCGCTTTCTTGTGGGTGCGCCTCTTATCCCTTCTTGACCTCGACGTTTTCCTCTTCGGATGGGCCATATTACTTCTCCTTGTTTTCCATTAGCGTTTTAAGTACTTCCAGCCTCGGGTCCGTAGTTTGACGGATACATACACAAGGTGAAATATTCCGGTCGGCTCCGCAACTCAGGCAAAGGCCTTTACAATTTTCCCTGCAAAGCTTCTGATGAGGGAGATCCAGTAGAACATTCTCGAGGATCACATGCTCCACGTAAAACCCCTCTCCGTCAAAGAAAGCCTCCTTTTCTCCTCTCTCCGGTTTTCTTTCTCCTCCCATATCTGAAGGAGAACCTTCCTTGAGAATTTCTCTGATCGAAATATTAACATCTTTGGACACATCCAATCCGCATCTGTCACACTCGTATCCTATTACACTTCCCACTTGCCCCTCGAGCAAGATGACATCCCCGGATGTATTGAGGACAAGCTCGCACCTTGAAACGGAAATACGCTTTAGGGGAGCAAGGTCAAACCCTGTAAAATCGAGTGGAACCGACTTTTCCACCTCATCGGGGATCCGGAAACCTCCTGGTGGTATATCTCCCAAATTCACATACATTCATTTCACCGGTGGAGAAAAAAATTAATTTGTAAATATAGACAATAAGTTCCCTCCTGTCAACCATGAGACGAAAACCTTCCCCGATATTGTCTTTATCTGAATATTAACTTACCATATTAAAAGTAAAGGACACACTATTTTCCAAACAGGAACGTCTTTGGAGAAGACTGTTTTATGAAGAGAAAAGCCTATGTGGCGGGCCAATTCTATCCTGCATCCAGTGGGGCCTTGACAAGTGAACTCGCCCGGCTCTGTGAGAAAATTGAGAACAAAGAGGATGCCAAGGCGGTAATCGCTCCACACGCAGGCTACATCTATTCCGGGCGCGTCGCGGGGGAAGTATACTCACGGGTAGCAATAAAAGATACAGTGGTCATTCTCTGCCCAAACCACACTGGGATGGGAAGCAGGTGTTCTGTCATGTCAGAAGGAACCTGGGTCATCCCTCTCGGAGAAATCTCAATAAATTCTGAACTTTCACGGAGATTAATGGAAAAATCCACATTGGTCCGGAATGACCCTTCATCACACACGTACGAACATTCTCTGGAGGTCCAGCTTCCCTTCATTTCATACCTTAAGGGAACATTTGACCTCCTTCCCCTTGCATTGAAGCGCCTGACAATCGGGGATTGCAGGGAACTGGCAGACGCCCTGGCAGATGTACTCAAAGAATCCGGGAAAGAAGCGACAATCGTGGCGAGTACTGACATGAGTCATTATGAGCCAGATTCAGTCGCCAGGAAAAAAGACCGGTTGGCAATTGACAAGATCCTTTCCCTCGATCCTGAAGGCCTCTACTCTACCGTAGAGGAAGAGGGAATCTCCATGTGCGGCTACATTCCTACAACCGTCGCAATGATGTGTGCCCTTCGGCTTGGCGCAAAGGAAGGAAAACTGGTAAAATACGCAACTTCAGGTGACGTAAGCGGTGATTACCAGCAGGTAGTCGGATACGCGGGAATTTACCTGAAATAAATACTCGGAGGGAACCATGGTGACCAGGACCCGGTTTGCCCCGAGCCCTACTGGATATCTTCACATCGGTGGAGCCCGGACTGCTATTTTCAACTGGTTATACGCGAAACATGAAGGGGGGAAATTTATCCTCCGAATTGAGGATACGGATTACGAACGCTCCACCGCGGATTCCGCATCAATGATACTCGACAGCATGTCCTGGCTCGGACTTTCCTGGGACGAGGGGCCCTTCTACCAATCTGAGAGGCTCGACATCTACCGGTCCTATGTGGAACAACTCCTTGATGTGGGAAGGGCGTATCCGTGCTACTGCACTAAAGAAGAACTATCACGGGAGAGGGAAGAGAGGGTTAAAGGGGGGGAAAAGCCCCGCTACAACCGGAGATGCCTCACGGATCCTCCCCGTGGCAGAAAGGATCATGTGATACGATTCCGCTGCGAAG
>CAYSOQ010000222.1:0-3211 GCA_964432685.1 uncultured bacterium | reverse complement strand
GGTCCAATTGTCAGGTCCTGGCCGAAGGCGTAATGGTGGGAAAAAATTAGAGAAACCAAAAGTAAGAAGAGAGGGAGCACGAATTTTCTATGGACCATAGGTTTTAAACTCTGGGCAATCATATCGTCCCCTGGGCTATTTAACGGGAAAACCAGTTACGCGTCATTTTAAGTGTAGAGGAATATGGATACATTCGCAACAAAGGGAGAGATCAAGGGGTAGGCCTTCTAATGGGTTCGAAAGAAGTATGGGGATAAGATTGATCCCGTTATACGAGGTATCGGAGGATAATCCTTGACAGGGAGCTATTGACTACTTATACTATTGGTAAATTAGGATATAGGATAAACATAGTGTTCTACTCATTGTGTCTAACATATCATGTTTCGTCAATCCTCGGTTGTTGTAGGTAATTATTTTCCCTCAACAAATGTTGTTTTATCCTTAAGGCAACAGTAATACTTGCGAGGTAGAAACGTTTGTTGATTAACTATTTAATCTATAGGAATACAATAAAATAGGGAGAGTGAAGGATATGGCGAAGATTGCGGAATCGGTGATGGACCTGATTGGGAACACCCCTCTCGTGGAGCTTAAAAGAGTCGGGGAAGCGTGCAGTGCCAGGGTAGTTGCTAAACTCGAATCGTTTAATCCCTTAGGCTCTGTGAAGGACAGGATCGGATATTCCATGATCAGGGCAGGATTGGAGAAAGGGGCTATCAATAGAGACACGGTGATTGTAGAGCCAACGAGTGGAAATACCGGGGTGGGCCTTGCCTTTGTAGCCGCGGCGTATGGATTGAGGATCATACTCACCATGCCCGACACTATGAGCGAAGAAAGGAGAATGCTTCTCAAGGCGTTGGGGGCGGAAATGGTACTTACTCCCGGGGGGCTGGGCATGAAGGGTGCCATCAACAAGGCTCTCGAGATTGCTGGGCAAAATGAGAACTCCTTTGTTCCCCAGCAATTTGAGAATCCCGCCAACCCGGAGATCCACAGACAGGCGACTGCGGAAGAGATCTGGAATGACACGGATGGAGAAGTGGATATTGTCGTTTCTGGTGTGGGGACGGGGGGGACTATAACAGGAGTAGGAGAAGTATTAAAGGAGAGGAAGAAAACGGTGCAAATCGTTGCGGTCGAACCGGAGGATTCTCCGGTGCTTTCGGGAGGGCAGGCTGGGCCTCACAAGATCCAGGGAATCGGCGCCGGTTTTGTTCCCAGGATTCTGAACGTGGAGGTGATCGACCGTGTCGTGAGGGTGACAGATGAGTGTGCCACCGATGCTACGAGAGAACTGGCACGGAAGGAAGGGATCCTGGTCGGGATAAGTTCCGGGGCAGCACTCCATGCCGCGTTGGAACTTGGTAAAGAGAGTGAAAATGAGGGGAAGTTGATCGTAGTGATCCTCCCGGACACTGGAGAACGCTACCTGTCCACATCTCTATTCCAGGGTGAGTTAATTGAAGATACAGGTTGAAGATATCTTTTTAGATTTTCAAGACCCATCAGGGAAGGGGAGAAAAACCGTCCTTTCAGGAGTTAGCCTGGATATCCATGAAAGGGAAACCGTCTCAATCCTGGGGAAAAGCGGGTGCGGCAAGACGACCCTTTTAAATGTCATAGGGGGGCTTCTCGAACCCAGGAGCGGCAGGGTCATCTTTGATAATGGAGGTTCGAAACTTCCCAAAATAGGGTATGTATTCCAGAGCTTTTCACTCTTCCCATGGATGGATGTTACCCAGAACATCCGGATCGGTTTTCCCCTGGGAATGGAAGATGAGGGCGAACTCAAGCGCGTCATAGATTTAGTCGGCCTAACAAGGGTGGCAGAGGAGATGCCCCTAAATCTGAGCGGTGGGATGGCCCAGCGTGTAGCCCTTGCCCGTGCTCTCGTCTCGAGGCCGGGAATCATGCTTCTCGATGAGCCCTTCTCTTCTCTCGACGCCTTCACGAAACTGAGGCTCCAGGAGGAAGTTTCATCAATCTTGAGGGAAGAGGGGGTCACCACTGTCATGGTTACCCACGATATTGACGAGTCGATCTATTTCGGAGACAGGGTAATGATTATGTCTGATGAGGGGACAATACGGAGTGAACTACCTGTGGACATCCCCTCCGTACGTGACAGGAATTCTCCCCAGTTTCTGTTGATCAGGGAGAAAATTTACCGGGAATACGGCCTTTCTGCCAGTGTTCCCTTCTATTTTCAGATTTAGAAAGGTTAACAAAGGAGGCAGCATGAAAAAACACAATTTTTCGAAGAGAGAATTTTTGAAGTACATGGGAATTTCCCTCTCAGGGCTCTACCTGGGAAACATTCCATTTCTGTCGGGGGGAGACACATTCCCTTCAAATGCTTACGGGGGAGAAGAACCCTCCGTGAAGATAGGATACCTGCCGATCACTGATGCGGCTCCTCTACTCATGGCGTACGCCAACGGCTATTTCAAAGAGGAGGGGTTGAGGGTTGAAAAACCGGTTCTCATCCGGGGCTGGTCATCCCTCTCTGAAGCCTTCATATCCGGGAAGCTCAACCTGGTCCATCTTCTCTTTCCCATTCCAATTTACATGCGGTACAAGCTGAACTACCCTGTGAAAGTCGTCGCGTGGGACCACACGAATAATTCAGCCATAACAGTCGTGGGGAACGGTAGCATAAAGGAACTTCCTGACCTGGCAGGGAAGAGGATCGCTGTTCCCTACTGGTACTCCATGCACAATCTAGTCCTTCAGCGTATTCTCCATGACTTTTCCATAGAGCCGGTCTTAAGGAAGAAGGGGGCAAAAGGAGGAAGGAAAGAAACAGAACTTTTGATCATGAATCCTCCCGATATGCCCACGGCCCTCTCAGCAAAAACGATTGACGGCTACATAGTTGCTGAGCCCTTCAATGCGGCGGGGGAGATCTTCGCAGGAGGGAGGATACTTCGCTTCACGGGGGATGTGTGGAAAAATCACCCCTGCTGCATCGTGGCAATGCACGAAAAGGATCTTCAGAGGAAGGAGTGGAGCCAGAGGGTCCTGAATGCAGTAACCAAGGCGCAGCTCTTCTGCAGGGACAACCTTGAAGACGTGGCCCGTATACTTTCGAAGGAGGGGAAAAACCTTATTCCCCTTCCACAAAAGGTGCTGAAAAGGGCCCTTACACGCTATACGAATGAAAAGAGCTACCTGGGCGGCGCAATAAAACATCCTGAATGGAATA
>CAYSOQ010000221.1:0-3219 GCA_964432685.1 uncultured bacterium | reverse complement strand
ACATGATGTCTTTTCTTTGTGCATAATAGGTAAATATCTGTACTCATAATATCTACTGTTTTTCTTCGAATAGACTTAAGGGGGGAACTGAATCTGGCTCTGGGAATAATATTAAAACACTTTTTTACCCGACAGGGACAAGCACCTCTTCTCTGGTTTGTCTGCATTATGTTGCTCCTTCTTTCCCCATCTTCTCCCGAGGCGGGCCTGAAAAATTTCGGGGGAGCCTCACCCCCTTCATTTTCCATGTCGCCGGAAACGGTCGACCTGGCTCCCTCTCCCACGTGGCTCAGCGAGGAAGCTTTCGGAAAGGATCTCCAAACGATCTTCCTATCCGTCGCGGAAAAGATCCATTATGAACCCTACAGGGGAGTTCTGCGGGGTGCCATTGGGACCGCCATCTCGGCGAGCGGAAACTCCCTTGACCAGGCACTTCTTCTTGGGTACCTGCTCAGGCAGAAAGGGTACCGCGTCCGTATCGTCCGGGGAGAGCTTTCCCCTGGAAACTTCAGCGTCCTCCTTCGGGGGATCTACCCCCCGGATATCCCCGAATATAAAATTGATACCTCCTTAAACCCCTATCATCCCGAGTCTGATTCCGACCTGTCCTTCGCAGGGAAGGAGCACTACTGGATTGAAGTGGATCAGGGGGAGAGCTGGCTGCCCCTGGACCCCTCATTTCCCAGGGCAAAGATAGGGGAGGCTTACGCCAGGAGGAAAGATACGTTCAATGATATCCCCGATGATCTCCATCAGTTCCTCACTATCACTATGAAGCAGCAACTCGCCTCCGGGCAGATCCGTACCATTCTCACGGAGAAAATGAAACTCAGAGAAGTGGGGTACAAACCGATTTCCCTGCTCAGCTTAAGAGTGCCTCAGGTAAAACCCGGGGAGGATAATAAAAATGGAAGTGACACCAAAAAAACCTTTGGCGGTTCTCTCGGAGGTGGCAGTAAGAAACAAAGGAAAAAGGATGTAGGGGAAAAACCTATTTCCAGTGAGGAGATCGTGGGAGCAAAATACCAGTTCGGCCTTCATATTCCGGGCAGGGGGCTCGTTGAAAGAGCCCTGGCAATCAACAGAGAAGATAAAAGAAGCTGGATAAGGAAGGAGTGGCTCGAGTTTGAACTTAGCGCTCCGGGCGTTCCTCCGAGGGTCATTACGCGGAATTTATTCGATGGGGGGAAAGCTGGCTGGGCCAATCAACCTGAGGCTTACCGAAGGTACCAGATCGGGGTTTTCCCCGGGAGCGTCCCTACCCGTCTCGTGGAGAGTATCAGGGAGAAGGCGAAAAAGATTCTGAAAGGGACATCCAGGGACGATCTTGAAACATTATCCAGGCAGGGTGAGAATGCGCCGCTGGATAAAATGTTGAGCCTCGAATCGAAAATGGGACAGATATCCCTTCACATGATTTTGCTTCGTTTCGCCGAGTCTTCAGACGAGATATCGGACCGCTCAGCATACCGAACAGGACTGGCCGTGGTCAGGGATACACCCCGGATCCTCATCTCCTCCCTGATACGGAATCAAGATAGGGAAGGGAAGGCAAAAGAACGGTTCAACCTCGACCTGAGGTACGATGAAGTTTCCGCCCTCCCCTTTCCCGGTTTCCCCTCCACCATGTCCCGGCTCTTCCATCAGGGCAGGGGGCTCCAGGAGAGCAGAGTGGAGGGGGGCGTACTTCAGGCCCTTACGGGGCGAAAAAGCGTAACTGCTGCCGAACTTTTCCAGAAGGCACAGGCTTCCAGCATCCTGGTTTTAGATAGAAAAAACCTGCGAAAAGAGGGGAAAGGCCTCCCTGAGAAGGTGACCGCTTCCGTTACGGAGAGCGTGGAGAAGGGAAAAATCGTCATCATTCCTGTACAACCTGTTACCGTGTCAGGTAGTAAGCGGTGGGGCTGGTGGGAAGTGGATCCTGAAACGGGCATGACCATCGGTGTAATGGATGATGGCCTTCACTCATCCATGGCCGAATACAGCATTTCCAGTTCACGGGTTCAATTAAACGACAAAATGGGATTTGTCATCGGAGGCATGACGGGAGCAAGCAGCACTCTCTTCGTGGTTTCTGCCAAAATCCTCGAGTATGGCCAGGTAACCGACCAGATGATCCAGGAAGTCGAGCAGTACTTAAAATCGGCTCTTTGTTTCTGCCCGAAAGCCGAGGCGTCGGTTTCGGCAAGTGCAGGAGTGTCTGTTAGCGGAAAGGCTGGCTGTTTCGAGAAGGAGATATCCATAGGAAAGAAAGCGAAGGCCGGTGTATCCCTGTCCGTTGGTTCATTTTGCGAAGCTTTCGTTGCAGGGTTCAGATGCGCATCGGGGATGATCCTTGCCGGGCTAAAAGGAGAGTCTTCCGCCAAAGCCAGCGTAGAGGCAAAAGGAGGTATCGGTATCAAGGGAAATTTCGGGGTTTCCTGTGAGTAAAAAGAAAGTAGTTGCCTTCCTGGCATTCGCCATCTTTCTGTTTCCCTCATTTTCCGGGGCCCTGGAGACGAGTGAATATTACAGGGGCGATATTCAAAAGTATCCGAGCCCCATACCCCTCTCAAAGGTGGAAAAAAAGGATCAGATCCCGATAGATGAATTTGCCGCAACCGGCCAGCAGTTTTCAAAGAGCAAGTCTTTCGGAAATAAATCCGCAGAGGTTACTCTCTTAGGTCTAAAGGGGCCGGGTTCGATCAAAGGCCAGTCCGCCCGAAAGGGAATGCGCTTTATTGTCGCGACCACAAAGTGGGAAAACATCCATCCCAGGCAGAGGGTCGACAAGAAGAAACTGGAGGGGAAAGCCGATAGAACCATGGGATCAGGAAGCCTTTTCTTTGGGAAGGCGGGGGGAGGAAATGGGACAAAGGGTTTCATCGAGAAGGATGTGCCCTATAAGATTCCTAAGTGGGGGGATCATGTCATTTTTCTGGCCGACGGAATTGCCTATCCTCTCGATAGCGGGTCCGGTGCCCTTACAGACGGGGCAGACCCGGGAAGGGGGATGGTGATCTCCCGTCTCCACGCCACGAAAAATGTCACTTTCAGCTTCCAGGTTCCTGCAGAGGCACAAAATCTCGCCTTTCACTTCTTCGATTATGACAATGGGCACATCACAATCCCCATAAAGGGCGATCTTGAGAAAGCGAAAGGGCCTCCGTCCTTGAAACCTTCCTCCCATAAAATCGCGACAGTCAAGCTCGATGCAGACGTCCTCGAGATCGTGTTACC
>CAYSOQ010000220.1:0-3221 GCA_964432685.1 uncultured bacterium | reverse complement strand
AACTACATTCGTCGTGAAAAAGAGAAAACGATTACGCAGCAGGACGTTGAGGCCGCCCGCCGCACCCACGGTCAAGAGAGGCTTCACGCCCGCACTCGTGGCGCGGAGCAGAACCTGCGCATCGCCGCCATTGCGGAACTCATGTCCCTCTCGATCATCCCGGGAAAGCTCCTTGACCGGCACCTGCTAAGGCCCATGCGCTACGCCACGGGAGGGACGATCCTTGCGTTCCGCCTCGCCACCCAGCACGGCTGGGCGATCAACCTCTCTGGAGGGTACCACCATGCGAAGGCGGACGAGGGAGGGGGCTTCTGCTACTACGCCGATGTGCCCATTGCTGCCCACTTATTCTGGGAGGAGAACCCCGGGCATATCCTCGCTGTTGTCGACCTGGATGCCCACCAGGGCAACGGAAATGCATGCATTTTAGGGGATGACCCGAGGGTGAGGATTCTCGATATCTACAACGGCTCCATATACCCCGGTGATTTTCAGGCGAGAAGTTACGTGGATGTGGACCTGCCCGTAGGGATGCTCATCGGAGACGGGGAGTACCTGGACAACCTGGAGAAGGGCTTAGAAGAACTCTTTAGTGGCCCTGCCCCGGATCTCATCGTGTACAACGCAGGGACAGACGTTCTCAGGGGCGACCTCCTTGGGGGGATGGACCTTTCGGAGGAGGGGATCATCAAGCGCGACGAAATGGTCTTTGATGCGGCCCGTTCCCGCGGCATCCCCATCGTGATGGTCCTTTCCGGGGGGTACACGAGAAAGAGCGCCGGTGTGATCGCAAGCTCCATCGAAAACCTCCTCACAAAATAGGGGCCAGGCCATCCTTCCAACTCTCCTGGTGATCAGGCGGAATTGGCATGTTAAATTTGATATACAATGATCTGAAGGAAAATAGGAGGAGGGAAGATAGGGCGATGCCGCAAAGGATTCTCGTTATAGAAGACGACAGAGATATTGCAAAACTCCTCGAAGTCCACCTGGGGGACATCGGTTGCGAGGTGACCCTGGCCCACGACGGCCTGTCTGGGCTTGAAAAAGCCGAAAAGGGAAGCTTCGACCTGATCATCCTTGACATAATGCTGCCCGAAATGGACGGGATTGAGCTATGCCGGAAGGTCCGGGAGAGTGGGGAATATACCCTCATCCTGATGCTCACGGCGAAATCCTCCGAGCTTGACCGGGTACTCGGGCTCGAGCTGGGCGCCGACGATTACATGACGAAACCCTTCAGCATCAGGGAACTCCAGGCGCGTGTGAAGGCCCTTTTTCGCCGCATGGAGGCTCTGAAATCGGGCGATGGGTCCGACATGGAAGACTCTATTTCCCTGGGGGGCCTCCACATCGACCCGGCACGTCGAGAGGTAACCCGTGATGGATTGAAAATAAACCTGACAGCAAGGGAGTTTGACCTCCTCCTCTATTTTGCCAGATCACCCGGCCGGGTTTACACCCGCTCTCAGCTCCTTGATACCGTCTGGGGATATGGGCACGAGGGGTACGAGCACACCGTCAACTCGCACATAAACAGGCTCCGGGCAAAGATCGAGGAGGACCCTTCCCGCCCTGAGTATATCCTCACCATCTGGGGAGTGGGCTACAAGTTCCGTGACGAGGAGGGGTAACGTGCTGGGAAAGACTCTTTATGGAAAGGTGGCTGCGCTGCTTCTAGGCCTCTTCCTGTTCCTGGGCCTCTTCTACCTCATCCTCACGATGGTCACTACCAGGGCCTTCATCCGTGAGGTGGACCAGCGCCTGAACGTGCGCCTTGCCTCCTACCTGGTATCCAAAAACTCCTTCATCCGGAAGGGCAAGGTGAACGACCGTGCCCTCAAGGAGAGTTTCGAGTCGCTCATGAAGATTAACCCCGACATCGAACTCTACCTCCTGGACAGGAAGGGCAGGATCCTCTCCTTTGCCGCTCCCCCCGGGAGGGTTAAGAGAGAATCCGTCTCCCTGGCCCCGATAGATCGATTCCTCTCCGGGACGGGTTCGCTTCCCATAACCGGGGACGACCCGCGGAACCCAGGGGAACGCAAGGTATTTTCCGCGGCAACATTTCCCGAGGGTGGGCCTGCAAAAGGGTACCTTTACGTGATCCTGGGCAGTGAGGAGCACGATACAATGGTCGATATGCTCGGGAGTAGCTACATCCTGCGGCTCAGCACGGGGATACTTATTGCTGGCCTCCTCTTCTCCCTTGCCGCAGGCCTTTTCCTGTTTTACCTTCTTACCAGGAGGCTTCGAGAACTGACCCGGGAAGTTGAGGAGTTCAAAGAGAGTGATTTTCTCGGGGCTTTACCCGAAGAAACATCAGTAGCATTCGGAAAAAGTGACGAGATTGACCGTCTATCACACGTCTTTCGTGATATGTCCCAAAGGATCGGCTCCCAGCTGAGAGAGATCCACCAGGCAGACTCGCTGCGCAGGGAGATGCTCGGCAACATCTCCCACGATCTCAGGACCCCCCTGGCCTTCCTCAGGGGATACATACACACCGTCCATCTACAGAAGACGTTTACAAGGACAGGCCACGGTGGCCTGGAATCCAGCCCGGTGCAATGCAGGCAACGTGGCCAGCATCGACCGCTCGCCACCGAGCATCGTGGGATACTCGCAAAGAATCAAGATCTTTGGCACAAGATTACAACAGGCCGTAGCCAACGAGTGTTTGACGAAGCATCGCCTCCTGAGGAGGCTCAAGAGGTGTCATCGGTAACCGCAATTCTCCCGTATCGCGTCCCAGCATCTTCATCGCTGCTTTGATCGGAATCGGATTGGTCGAGAGGCCAAGCATGTCACGACAAAGCGGGAAAAGCTTATGGTGCGCCTGCTGGGCCTGAGACAGATCGTCTGCATCAACAGCAGACAATGTCAGGTCTGGCGTCGCATCATTAGTATAATCCTGGTAATCTGAAATACTGATCGCCGGGGATGATGGTGGGAACGTGCTCTGCTACGAGCTTGGTGCGGAGACCTGGAACCCGCGCAGCTCCTTGCCGCCCCATCTGCCCTCCTACCTGCGCACGAACCAGTGGGACAACTTCGAACCCAACGAGGGGGCCGACACCAGCGGGTGTGTCGCGCGCGGGAACTTCTCTGTATAGTTTGAGTGTTTGTTCTATGTTTGTTCTCATGCGCCACGCCTCGATTCCCAAGACCCATGCGCGCGGCTGGCCGCGCCCACCACACGCCCTGCCCCATAACCGCCT
>CAYSOQ010000219.1:0-3225 GCA_964432685.1 uncultured bacterium | reverse complement strand
ATACTCCTAATAAAATCATAGAAATACCGATATATTTTGATATGGTAATCGGTTCTTTGAAATATTTTGCGGAGATGATGACAACCCATATGTAACTCGTTGCAATGACTGGATAAAGGACAGACAACCTCCCATGCCTCAAAGCAAAGACAAACAACACTGCTGAGAGGCCGTAGAGAAACATGCCCGACATAATCCTTACATTCGTCAACAGGCTCAGGAGGTTATTTTCAAGAGAGGCTGATCCTGACTTGAAAAGTAATTGCGCCGCCGATGCCATCAATGCACAAACGAAGGCTGTTATTATTGCCCAGGAACTTGTTCCCATAAAGTAACCCATTGACTCGAAATTATTTTTTAACGATACCTATCTTAGACAATGGGTTGAACAGAGTCAACAAATGGAATGGAACTTAATGTCCATATCACCTGGTGAATATCAGATTTTCTTTGAACTTTGATCTTTGAACTGTCTTTTTTGGTTTTTTCGGAATCGGAATTATGAATCCGGAATTGCCCTCTCCCGGTTACCGTTCCACGTTTATCGCCAATCTGCTCCTGACCTTGATCGTATAACGGTTGATTTCTCTCTCTCTATCCGCAATAATCGATATCGAGTACATAAGAAGGGGGAAAAGGAGATGATCACTTTTATCCGGAGAAAAGATGTTTTTATTATGGTTTCACTCGTCATGTCGCTGCTGATTACTGCGATTTCCTCCGTGAGTGAGGAGGCGCTGGCATCAATGATGGCCTCAGTGCCCTCTTCGTTCAACGCAGAAAAAGTGAGCCAGAGTGACATGGCCAAAATCGAGTCGGTCCTCGAGTCGCGCCTGGTGCTTCAAAAACTCCAGGATTTTGGCATGTCACCTACGGAAGCGATGGCCAAAGTGAGACAGCTTGATTCCCGGGACCTCCACACACTTGCAAGCATCGTGCATGCTCCCCCAGCGGGTGGGGATGGTTTTGGAATCCTCATCGCGGCAGCAGTACTTGCCATACTCGTGATCATCATCCTCAAGCTCCTCAACAAAGAGATCATCATCAAATAGGCCGTGATAAAACGGAAGCAGATACTGCTCCTCATAGTCCTGCTGCTCTTGTTTCCAAACAGCTGCGTAAGAAGGGCGGAAAAACCTGTTTCCTGCCCCGGGGAAGCTCTCACCTCAAGGGAACTCGATGTAAAACCCTTATACCAGACCGCCCTGGCCTGTGGTCCCGCGTCTGCGGCAATGGTACTGAATTACCATGGGATCGAGGTTTCACTCGAGAAGGCAACCGGCGCACTTTACACCGACTCCCTCCACGGAACCCTCATCACTGATATGCGCGCCTATGTTTCCCTCTTTATTCGTTCCGTCCACGTGGAACGCAGCACCATCTGCCGCGTAGTCTCCTCCATTAACAGGGGAAACCCGGTGATCCTTTATCTGGATTACGGGAAAGCAAATATTTCTCGGCCTCACTATATCGTCGCAGTGGGCTATGATCTGCGCAAGCAGGTTCTCGTCTTCCATGACGGCTATTCCAAGTTTTCAAAGGGCCTTTTCTCATTGATAGGAGAAAAATGGAAGAAAACAGGGAATCTCGCTCTCTATATCAATGCCCGCTAAGCTCTTCGCTTATATGATTCTCCTCCTTGTTATACAATCCTGCTCCGGCCACGGTATCTATTTGATCCATGATCCCCTCACCGCGGAGGAACACAACGACCTCGCACTTGTGTATGAAGGGAATGGCGAGTATGACCTTGCTCTTCACCACCTTGATGTTGCAGTGAAGAAATCCCCTCATGCCCCGACTTACCTTGTAAACAGGGGTAACCTCTATCTCAAGATGGGAAAAATGGAGGATGCCTTGAAAAATTATAATAAATCCGTTTCCCTGGACCCCTTGAACGTTGAGGGTGTAAATAACCTTTGCTACGCGAGGGTAACTGGTGGGCTACCCGTTAAAGAATGCCCCCGCCTCATCGAGAACATCGTGAATAACGTAAAATCTCTCTCCTGGAAGTTTTTCGATACTGGGGGTCTCGTATACCTCCGCCTCTGCATGGAGGGGAATGCCCGTTCCATGTATGGGGAAGCATTGAAACGGTGTGAGAAATGCCCTGAGGAAGTTAAGGTTGAATTGGGAAAAAAGAGGGAGAAGACCTTTGGAACCAATAAATGTAAGGAAGGGGGATTGAATGAAAAAGCCAGATAAGGAGATCCAGATTAAAATTACCGACGATATATTCAAAGGTGTTTATGCAAATTCCATGGTGGTGTCCCACTCGAAAGAGGAGTTCGTCATCGATTTCATCAATATCTTCCCCCCTGGCGGGATCGTAACCTCCCGGATCATCACCAGCCCAGGACATGTCAAACGTATCATACGGGCCCTTGGAGAAAATCTAAAGAAATATGAGAGCACCTATGGCGAAGTCGCGGAGGCCCCCGAGCCACCGGGGGAACCAACTATCCAGTAACAGGGGGAAGGGTCTTTAACCGCCTATTTCCTCGAGGAGCCACTCTCCGTGAGGCTTCAGACAGCACAGTGTGAAGGTTTTCCCCTCCCTTGTTCTAACGCTGAAGTAACTCCCCTTCTCCTCATACCAGCTGCGGGTCACTTCCTCTATTTCATGAAGGTGGCCGTATAACAGGAAGCCTGTTGGCCTTTCCTCTCCACTGTACCCAGAATATGCGACGACTTTTATTCTCACAGCTGCTTATGTCCGGCTGAGGGCAGGTTTGTTATTGGACTATGTCTTTTAAATGACGGATCAGGGATGGGTTGAAGGAGAGTCCGGATTGGCTCTCTAAGAGGTTTAACGCTTCTTCACCAGCTATTTTTTCCCTGTATGGGCGTTTCCTGGTGATTGATGCGTAAAACTCGGCAATGGAGAGGATAGAGGCCTCCAGGGGGATATCCTCACCCTTAAGCCCGAAGGGATACCCGCTACCATCCGCCCTCTCATGGTGGTAGAGGACGATTTTCCTCTCCTCTTCGAGTTGAGGGAAGTTCTCCAGTATTTTCCATCCTATATATGGATGCTTCCTTACGTAATGGATCTCGTTATCCGCAAGGGTCTCCTTCTTGTTCAAAATCGCAGTGGGGACACAGAGCATTCCCACATCATGGATGAGTGCGGCAGTCCGAATCTTTTCTATGGTCCTCTCGTCGAGGGAGTATTTCTTGCCGAGCTTCACGCAGAGATCTGTCAATTCTTCCGAATGAGACCCA
>CAYSOQ010000218.1:0-3242 GCA_964432685.1 uncultured bacterium | reverse complement strand
TGGGTTTCAAATAATTAATTCGATAACCCCCTATGGTTTTTAACTTAAATATATTATAAATTTTGCCGATAATTGGAATGTCTGTTACTATTTATCGGAGGCAGGATTCCGGGAGCGGCAACATTGAGTAGTAATATCAAGATTAAGAAAAAACTGGGAGAAGTTCTTCTCGAAAGCGGTATCATCTCTGAGGAACAACTTCAGCTTGCTCTTTCGAGTCAGCGAAAATCGAGGAAAAGACTGGGTGAAACCCTCGTTCAACTTGATATATGTTCCGAGAATGACATTGCCGCTGCCCTCTCCACTCAGTTGGGGATCCAGCTCCTCAACCTGAAAAACACTCCGGTTGAACCGGTCGCAATTGAATTCATTCCCGAGAAGGTTGCGAGGAAACACCTTATAATGCCTATCAGCGTGGAGGAGAAGGAACTCCATGTGGCCATGGCGGACCCTTTGAGTTACGAGGCCTTCGAGGATGTCCGCTTCGCTTCGGGATTTACCATCAAGCCTTATGTCGCCACGAAGAGTGACATCATCTGGGCTATCGATCATCAATATAATCTTGGGGTTTCACTCGATTCGATCGTGAAAGATATCTCCTCTGAAAAAGTCGTGGAGGTCCTCCAGGAAGCAAAAGAAGATTTCCGTGAACCCGATGACTTGAGAAAGAAGAGTGAAGCCGCCCCTATCGTAAGAATGGTCAACCTCCTTATCTCCGAAGCGGTGGAGCAGAGCGCCTCAGACATCCATATTGAGCCTGAAAAGGATAAGCTGCAGGTGAGGAACAGGGTCGACGGACTTTTAAGGAAGAGCATTGAACTCCCCAAATGGGTCCAGGGTGCCGTCATATCCAGGATAAAGATCATGGCGAAGATGGATATTGCCGAGAAGCGCCTACCCCAGGATGGCAGGTTCAGAGTCCGGGTGGGAGGTAGTAACCTCGACCTGAGGGTGTCAACCCTTCCAACCAATTACGGAGAAAAGGTGGTTATCCGCCTTCTCGACCCGAAGAGTTTCCTCATCTCGGTGGAAAACCTTGGGCTCGAAAGTAAAAGTTTCGACAAATTCCGGTCACTTGTATCGAAATCACAGGGGATCATCCTCGTTACCGGTCCAACAGGTAGTGGAAAGACGACGACACTTTACGCTGCTCTTTCGAGGATACGTGGCGTTGAAAGAAATGTGACAACCATTGAAGATCCCATCGAGTATGAACTCGAGGGGATAAACCAGATTCCGGTAAATGAAAAGGTTGGGCTCAATTTTTCCAACGCCTTGAGGTCCATACTGAGGCAGGACCCAGATGTCATCATGGTGGGTGAGATGAGGGATGTGGAGACTGCAATGATCGCCATGCAGGCCTCCCTGACTGGACACCTCGTCCTCAGTACGGTCCACACGAACAATTCAGTTGCCACAATATCGAGGATCCACAACCTGGGAGTTCCCAACTATCTCATTGCTTCCACGATCACCGGGATAATTTCTCAAAGGCTCGTTAGGGTAATCTGTTCCTCCTGTAAAGTTGAAGATAGACCTGAAGAGGAAACCCTTGTGAAAATAGGGTTTCCCGCAAAGAAGGTCAAGGGGATCAAGTTTTACAAGGGGAAAGGTTGCAGCGATTGCGGAGATACAGGATTCCGTGGAAGAACAGGAATATATGAACTTCTTCTCCTCACGAGAAAGGTCAAGGACCTGATCATTGCCAACGCATCCGAAACGGCAATAGTGCAGGTGGCGATTGCCGAAGGCATGCAGACACTTTCCCAGGCTGGAATAGAAAAGATCCTGCAGGGGGTCACCAGCGTCAGTGAGATCGCGAGAATTATCCAGGCAGACGAAGATTTTGGAGCACTCTGCACCGAATGCGGGTACGTGCTCGGTCCCGAATTTTCCGCCTGTCCCCAATGTGGACAAAAGATTCTGGAAACTTGCCCGGCCTGCAGGAAAACCGTGGACCCCCTCTGGCGATTCTGCCCCTATTGCCGCCATGATTTTTTGAATTCGATACCCTTCCAATCTAGATCAAAGTAATCCAGGTCTCCTTTAAAGGAAATTATTTCACTTGGAACCTTAAAGTGCCTGGATCCAATCCCGCGACGTAACAATCTTCTGAGAGAATGAAAATACTTGTCACCCCACCTTGAAGGTTATATCTTATTCAAAGAGGAGAGTTGCCGTTTGAAAATGCCGGAACGCAAGCCTTCGCCTGCCTTTCCAGTTTCTATACTCTGGATTCTCCTGTTCATCCTTGCCTTCAATTCATTTATATTCGGAGTCATCTACAAGGTTTCTGAGAGTATCGTCGTCACAAGTTATCTGGAAGACCTGGAGGAGTCCGTGAAAATGGTAGGAACGAGATTTTCCCTTTTCATGGGAGAGGGGGTAGTTGAGGGTGGATCAGGGGACCTATCGTCCATAGAAGGAGATATGGAGGTACTTCTTGGAGGGTTGAGAGAGAGGCCCGATGCGGTAGTCATCGTAAGTGGGGAAGGGTTGGCTGGGGTCTATGGAGTTTCTCCAGAAACCCTCTGTACGACATGTCATATTAAAGGTGGCAGAGATAATCTCTTCCCCTTTCCTCACGAAGGTTTTGTGAAGGGTGGGGGCTTTTTCATTTCCCGTCCGGTGAAGGGAAGCCGTTTTGTTGTGTATCCTCTGAAAAAAGAAGCTGGGAAAAACAGCATGCTTTTCATGCGTTACGATGGGAAAAGGGGATTTTCTGTACTAACCATGTTCAAAGTATTACTTCTCCCGTCGTGGCTCCTCCTTTCACTCGTAATCGTATTTTCTGGCCTTATGTATTCCCGGAGGATGAAGGAACGTTTCACCGGAGAGGAAGTTGTGCCAGGGGCAAATTGGGCTTCCAGTAGGATCGATGAACTTAGAGAGGAACTAGCAATCGAACGTGACAGGTTCGAGTCCCTTCGGGAGTCTATTGGAGATGGGGTTACACAACATGAAAAGATGGGTAGGGATACCCTGGAGAAGATGCTGCGGGTGAGTGAGTTGGTGTCAGCCACATCGCCTCTTACTTATCATGACAGGATGGGAGAGAAAATAGCCGGAGAGATGAGCAACTTTCTCCCATGCGAACTCCTTCTCCTCGGTGTGAGGACGAGTGGGGAAGAGGAGGAATTTGTCTGTTCGGCCCATAGATATCGGAAAGATTCCTTGTCGATGATTTTCTTCAAGAAAGTTGAGAGGGAATTCCCTGCTTTTGGGGGGAAGTTTTACCAGAT
>CAYSOQ010000217.1:0-3255 GCA_964432685.1 uncultured bacterium | reverse complement strand
GTGGGTGCTTCTTCCTCAAATAAAATTCCACATTTCTCAGGGGAGAAGTGGAGAAGATAGGGCCCGATTGATATATCTGTCTCATTAAGTAGCATCTCCTTTGTTATCGCCCTTCCTTCTATGAGGGTACCGTTCCGGCTCATGTCCTCGAGGAAGAACCCTGCCTCCGTCCCAACGATCCTCGCATGTTTTCTCGATACTGAGCTGTGAGGAAGGATCAGGTCGCACACACCCCCCCTTCCAATCAACTTTTCCCCGGGGCCAACGCGTATTTCGATTCGTTGAGTATCGGAAATGTTGACAACAATGGTTGCCCCCTTGCCTCCCTTCTTATCCATGTTGAACCTCCCAATTTTCTTCCGGGAGAATGCAAGTTGAGTACCAGGAAAAGGAAATATGACCTCAGCTTGCAGAGACGACGGAGATCTTAAAAGTTACGTTGAGATATTCTACCGCTTCAAAGGTGGGTTTTATCCTTGTTTCCCTTATTATGAAGTACTCTCTTCCTTCTTCGATCCTCCTGATGAGACGGAGTGCCTCCCTGAAGGTTAGTTCCTTACCTTCCACGGTGAAGGAAAATTCCTTGAATTGCCCCTTTTCCCTGGATCCCGTGAACTGTATGTCAAAAGCCTGGAAAGTGAGGGCCACGTCTCCCAGGATTGCCCCGAAGGCATCCCGGAACGTGTCTTTAGTGACTTTCGAGCTGATAACACCTTTCTTTGTTTTGTCGAGTACCGCTTTCAACCTGGCGTAATCTTTCTTCAGGGGGAGAAACTCTTCGAACTGCTTCTGGTTGAACTCCAGGTTCCTCTTTCTTGACTGGATCTTTGAAATAGATGGGGAGATATAGAATGAGAAGATTAAAATGAGGGCTCCCACTGCCCCCCCTATTTGAATGAGTTTCTTTTCACGTCCTGAAATGTTCACGTTAACTGCCTCACATTATCGAAATGGTAAATTTTATTCTTCCTTCCACCGCAGCGGGGCCTGTTTCAATGACATCCACTGTTAATCCGGTACCTTCTAATAGCCTGGATTTCAATCCGTTAAGTTCCTTCTGCCCCGGGGCTTCCCCCACGAGGGTCAGTTTTCCCCTGGCGTAATCAAGGGATGAAATCTTTATTGAATCTTCTTTCCGTATCTTAGTGGAGATAAGGGTCAAAATAGAGCTGATGGATGAGCCCGGGGGAGGGAAGAGGCCGATTTCGGTCTCCAGGGACTTGATTTTATCCTTTATCTGGGCAATGGGGTCTACCATAGTGGCTCCCTTGAACATTCTCCCGAATTCCCTGGAAAGTTCTCTCTTCACGGCCCTGGCCCTCTTTCCCGTGAAGTAACTGGTCCCCTCGAGAGTGAAAATGAGTGAAAGGGCAAAAAGTAGGATCGATGCGGTGATGAGATACCGTTTTCGCTTACCTTCTAAGACTTTCTCTTCCCTGATCACTTTTCCAGCGATGAGATTGAATCCTGAAAGAAGTGGGTTGGAGAAAAAGGGTGAGATGATCCCCTCGTCAATACCATAGAAATGGTGGATCCCCTCGTCTACGCCTTCCTCTACCATCTCTTCGAGGTGAATAGATGCGAGTTCTGCGGAAAGGTAGTCATCTCCTTCGGCCTCCCCTGAAAGAGGCGGGAGGAGTCTTACGAGGCCATTTACCCTCCAATCTGAGGGAGCCTTTACTCTCACAACCTGATCCCTGTACTCTCCACCTTTTACCCCTCCCTCCGATTCAATGTAGGAGAGTAGAAGGAGAGGTGCGGGGGCCACCTGGCTGCAGGTAAAACCTGCATCTTCTAAGGCGCTGATCAGAGGTTCCACCTCTGATCCTTTAACGGCAATGGCCATGTATCTGGTTTTCCCTTCTTCCCCATCAGCCTTAAGGGGTATGAGATCCGCAAAAAAATCTCCCTCGAAGGGGAGCGATCCAGACAGGACTGATGGCGCTGCCAGGCGGGCTTTCTGGAGGTCTTCGAAGGGAAGGTCGATCAGCCTGAGGAAAAGATCGAAGGACGGCACGATAAGCGAGACTGTGGGAGATTTCCCTCCGTTAGCCTTCTGCCAGGGAATAGGGAAAGGAAAAGAGAACTTCCCCTTTTTCTCATTTTTTTCAGGGAGAAGTTCTTTGAACGCGGCAATCCCCGTATCTGATGTGAGGTCGCCCGGCAGTTCCATCTCCTCGAGAAATTCGAGCCTTGGAACCATCCCGGCACCGCGGTCGGCCCACAAAGAGAGCTTTTTACTCCCGGCGGTAACTATGAAATCCGACATTTTACCGTTCCAAAAACTTTAGTCTTGGAGAGGACAATCTCCCCCTGATCCTGATTCTAACATAATTACCATTATTAAACTTATTTTTCAATAGGTTAGAGATTATTGGGGAAAGGTTGTGGCTCGAAGCCTCCAGATCGATGGATGGGTCTGAGAGGTTTTTCCCTCCTGTGAGGGTCCCTTCGAACTTAAACGTGGAAGAGAGGATAGTTCCACTGCTTTCCTTGAAGTAGGCGCTGTCACCCCGGAAGAAAGCTTTCCCCGAAAGGTTCTGGACGGAAAGAGGAAATCCTTTCATCTGGGGGATGGTGACACTCGAGAAATCGAAGGTGCCCTTTCCATGTATAGAGATACCCCCGGGGGCAATCTCCGGAACCCCATTGAAACCCATGTGGATCTTTCGCAGGTGAAAGGAGGGAAATTCACTTTCCCTCCCGGGGTTAAATTCGAAATCCGACCCCGTAAGGACGATTCGATCGCCCCTCCTCGAGGCTTTGATTGTCAGCTGCGAATCCTTCCCATCGAAAATATTGAGAAGGAAAGTGTCATTGCCGAAAAATTTTAAGAGACGGAAACGAAATTCGAGGTGGGGTAAGGTGAACCCGTCTTCGATCTTTCGCCTGTAAAAGGATAGATCATTAATGTCGATTCTGAAGGGGAAACCTCGTGAAATATCTCCAACCTCGGCGTGATACCCACCCGTCCGCGCAGCACTTATGATTTCCCCGGAGATTTTTTCGCTGGAGAATGTGAAGACGAAAATAAGGTAAGGGGTGAGAATGAGAAGGAAGCCCCCGCCAAGTATAATGAAAAGTTTCTTTTTTATTCCGTCCCCCTGTGGTTTGCCACCTTTCTGCGGAGGAAGGCAAAGAAAAAGAGAAGCGCCGGAAGGAGGAGGAAGAGGCCGTCCTCCCAGCTGGAGGTATACTTATCTCCGGATGTTGCTATGGCGCATACCATTTCCTCCTGTGGTTCCGGAGCACAGG
>CAYSOQ010000216.1:0-3258 GCA_964432685.1 uncultured bacterium | reverse complement strand
GGGCATCCTTCGAAGTCAAGAGTGATGGGGGATTTTCTTCTCGATTTTATAAGGCCTGCGGTTAGACATGAAATGATGAGGCTGGATGACCCGGCCCCCTTCTTCTTTGAACTGAAGAATTATCTGAATGAGATCTTCAATAAAAATTAGTTTCCCCTTTTGTCGATTGACTCTCTCATTAATCATAAAAAGATTTCTCTCCACGTTTCTTTTTCGTGTAGGAATTGCGGCTCAGAACATTCAAAAAAGGCGGGGGAAAGCCTTTTTAATCCTCATGTACCACCGCGTTCTTCCGGTTTATAAAGAGAATTGTTCGATAGAAGCGGGGATGTATGTTGAACCGGAAACATTCGAGAAACATATATCCTATTTATCAGAGAACTTTGAGATTTGCAGTTTTAAAAGAATCTCCGATTTTGATACCCAGGACGGTAGAAAAACAGGAAAACCTATATGTGTTCTCACATTCGATGATGGGTGGCACGATTTCTATAGGTATGCCTTCCCGATAATAAAGAAATATAAAGTCCCCGCCACCGTATTTCTCCCAACGGGTCTAATAGGGACGGGGGAAACATTTTGGACGGAAGAATTATCAGCACTTTTTAAGAGAAAGGGCGACCTTGGAGGGAGTCTACATAAGAGCGAAAACTCCCACGTTGAAGAGATTGAAGTTCTAAAGGGGAGCATGGAGTCTCGCCTCGAAGGTGCGATTAACCTTCTCAAACCTTTGAGGGAAGAAATGATAGCCGAAACGCTGGAGGAACTTAAGGTACGGTGGAGCATTGAAAGTTCTGAAAAAGAGCGTTCCTTCCTCAACTGGGACGAGGTGATTGAGATGTACGAGTCCGGGCTTGTTACATTCGGGTCTCATACCGTTTCTCACAGGATTTTAACTACACTCAACCCCGGGGAAATCAGGAGGGAACTGGAGGAATCGAGGAATCAGCTGATTGAAAAGGGGGTTGTTGACTCCTCCGCGATACCCTTCAGCTATCCTAATGGGAACTATGATGCCCATATCATCGAACTGGCGAGGGAATCTGGTTATTCCCTTGGAGTTACTACCGGGTCAGGTTGGAACGGTTTTGAAGAGAATCTTTTCGAACTAAAGAGGATCCCCGTCCATCAGGATATTTCCTCGACTACGGAGATGTTCGGCTGCAGGGTAGCTGAGATATTTTAAGCACTTCAATCCTTATAGATGGAAGATAATATTGAGATTCTGGAAGCAATCAATCCTATTGTTATCCATCTCCCTTTCCCTAATGGGATTATACGGATTTTTTATCGAACCATATTCTGTCTCGGTCTCCAGAATTGATATTCCACTTCCCCCGGGTTGGGAAATGCTTAAGGGAAAAACAGCGGTCCATTTGTCAGACCTGCACATCAAGGAGATTGGAAGAAGGGAAAAAAAAATATTGAAAATAATTGATGAGGTGGATCCAGACTATATTTTTCTCACAGGCGATTATGTCTCCTGGGAGGGGGATTACCCGCCTGCACTAACTTTTCTCTCGAAGCTCAAGGCGAAAAAAGGGACCTGGGCGGTAATGGGGGACTACGATTACAGCGATTCGAGGAGAAGTTGCCTTTTCTGCCACGTTGAGGGGACAGGAGAAAAAACAAGGTCCCATCCTGTTAATTTCATAAGGAACACCTTCCTCAAGACCTCCTTAAAGGGTAGGGTCCTTACTATTGGAGGTGCGGATCCCGGGGGATACGGGTGGGAGGAATTTTCGAAATTGTTACCTTCGATGAGAAGCAAAGGCCCCTTACTGCTCCTCAGCCATTCTCCCCTGGCCTTCGACAATATTCCCGAAAACACCACCGTGCTTGTTCTCTCCGGCGACACCCACGGGGGACAGGTAATCATGCCTGGCTGGATATACAGAATTACAGGGTACGAGAAAAATCTAAGATATAACCAGGGGTTCTTCGAAGAGGGGAAGAAGATGATGTACGTGAGCCGGGGAGTAGGGACGAGCCACCTCCCATTCCGGTTTCTGAGAACCCCAGAAGTAGTTGTGCTCCATTTCGTTTCAAATAGGGTAAAGAAAAATGAATAAGAAAGGGAAAAACAAATGTCCCCTCACAGGGATTATGTGGATTTTCCTTATCGGGGTAGTTCTGATTTTTCATACAGGGTATGCTTTCGGGGAGAGGGTTCTCTACGATTTCGAGAGGGAGGGAGACCTGGACAGGTTAGAGTGGAAATGCTTTACTCAGTTTTCAATTTCTAAGGATCATGCTACGTCCGGAAAATATTCTTTAAAACTCGAACTATATCCTTCAAATTTCCCCCAATTGCTCACTAAAACAGAGAAAAAGGACTTGAGTGGTTACAAGGCGATCTCTATTGACATCTTCAATTCTGAGAAAAGAGAGATTCCTGTTTATATAAGAATCGACGATAAAAAGATGGTCCCTGAATACGGAGATAGATACACAGGTTCATACATGTTGAAAGAGGGGAAAAACCGAATCATAGTTCCCCTTAATAATATTAAGACAGAGTCTGGAGATCGGTCCCTTGATCTGAAGAGCATCTACCGCCTCTTTGTATTTATGAAACATCCAAAAAAAAGAACCGTCCTCTTTATCGACAGTATCAGGCTGGTTGGAAAGAGTGATATCAGATGTTAAGGAAATTGAAGCGCAAAATTCGGGACAATCTGAAAGATATCTACTGGTCCTTCAAGGGAAGAGGAATCCAGAATCCTGAACTTCCCGAAAAAGTCGAGTCCATCATGTTTGTCTGTATGGGAAACATCTGCAGAAGCCCCTTTGCGGAGAAACTGGCGGAGAAGATCCTTGAGGGAAGGGGAGAGAAGGCGATCCAGGTCTTCTCGTCTGGTCTTATCGTGAGAGAGCCCACACCCTCTCCCGGGGAGGCGATCACTGGGGGAGATGCTTTCGGGGTCGACTTGAGAGGACATATTTCTAGGCAACTCACGGGTGAAATGGTAGACAACTCCGACATGATTCTCGCCATGGAACCATGGCAGTGGGAAGAATTGAAGGAGTCCTATCCTGATAAAACGAATAAAATATTCCTCCTCTCCCTGTATGATAATACACCCACAAGGGATGGATTGAGTTATCTTAAGTTCCACATACCCGACCCCTACGGCAGGCCTGTAGAGGACTTTAAGATATGTTTTTCAATGATTGAAAGATGCATCCTATCTTTGATAGAGGCGGTTGGAGCGCGACTAAAGACTGACACCTCACTTTTTGTGATTCATGAATAAT